>JAUZOF010000227.1 GCA_030706585.1 Bacteroidota bacterium | reverse complement strand
TATGGCTCTCAAAAAAGATGGCACTTTATGGGCTTGGGGAAATAATGCGTCAGGTCAATTAGGAGATGGTACCACAGAAAGTAAGATGACGCCTGTTCAAATAGGGATAGCATCTGATTGGGCTCAGGTGTCTGTTGGCCAGAGACATACTCTTGCTCTCAAGAAAGATGGTACACTATGGGGCTGGGGATATAATCGGACAGGCCAATTGGGCGATGGATCAATGGTCAATCAACTATCTCCCATAAAAATAGGGATAGCATCTGATTGGGCAAAAATCTCTGCTGGTGAAGACTATTCTATGGCTCTCAAAAAAGATGGAACCCTTTGGACTTGGGGTGCAAGTGGCAGGGGGGAGTTGGGCGATGAAACTGTTTCATTTAGAATAACACCAAGTCAAATAGGTTTAGCGACTAATTGGACGGAAATTTCAGCAGGAGAATCGCATTCTGTCGCTCTCAAAAAAGATGGTACACTATGGGCTTGGGGATATAATTTTGCAGGCCAATTGGGCGATGGAACAACAATAGATAAAACAACTCCAATTCAGATTGGATCGGACACTGATTGGATAAAAATTTCAGTTGGATTTTATTATACTGTAGGATTGAAGAAAAATGGGACGTTGTGGGCTTGGGGAAGAAATGGCTGGGGGGCATTAGGAGATGGTACAATATCTGATAGATCAATGCCAGTACAGGTTGGAACCGAAAAACATTGGTCCCTGATGTCTGCGGGATATTATCATGTTATTGCCTTAAGCTGTGCTCCCACCACCTCTACTACTAACGCTACCATCTGCCGGGGTAGCAGCTATACCTTTAACGGAACGACTTATACTGAGGCCGGCACTTATACTACACATTTGACCAATGCGGGCGGGTGTGATAGTATTGCGACATTGAACTTAAGCGTAAAAAGCACCTCCGGTTCCCTTTGGGCTTGGGGTTCGAATAACTGCGGACAATTAGGAGATGGGACTACTAATGAGAAACTTATTCCAACCCCAATAGGTTCTGCTTCTGATTGGACCCACATTGCTGCTGGAAGACTGCATTCTTTGGCTATAAAACAAGACGGTACCCTTTGGGTCTGGGGTTTTAACTCTTCAATGATGTTAGGCCTGGCGGTAAGTGATAAAGCGGTTCCAACTCAACTCGGGTCATCTACCGACTGGGAACAAATAGTTGCCGGCTTGGATTGTTCGCAAGCATTGAAAACTGATGGTTCTCTCTGGGCTTGGGGAAGAAATGCCCAAGGAGAATTAGGTGATGGTACAACTGTTGAGAAATATACCCCAAAACATATTGGTACAGCTACGAACTGGGATAAAATCTCAAATATGTCAGAAAATTGTGTTGCTTTGAAGAAAGATGGGACAATGTGGGCGTGGGGATATGGAAATAGTTCATGGTCTTCAAATTGGATACCAACCCAAATTGGATCGGATTCAGACTGGAGTCAAATTACTGCTGGTTACGATTTTGTTATTGCTCTAAAAAAAGACGGTACACTATGGACTTGGGGATATAATTGGTCGGGCCAATTAGGAGATGGCACGACTATCAATAGAATGACTCCTGCACAAATTGGAACGTCAAGTGATTGGATACAAATATCGGCAGGAACTAGTTTTGTGATTGCATTAAAGAAAGATGGAACTCTGTGGGCATGGGGTCTAAACAACTGGGGTCAATTGGGAGACGGTACGATTATCAATAGGCTGGCTCCGACTCAAGTTGGCAATAATAACGATTGGGCACAAATATCAGCAGGAGCATATCATTCTACGGCGATTAAAAAAGACGGCACGCTTTGGACGTGGGGGAATAATGCGTTTGGACAATTGGGGGATAACACAATTATCAATAAAACGGTTCCTGCTCAAATAGGAACTGCAACTGACTGGATACATATTGCAGCTAATCAAACTCATACAATGGTCTTAAGACGAGGATCTGTTACTAAAGCCAATATCTGTCAAGGGAACAGTTACACATTCAATGGTACGACTTATACCTCTGCCGGAACCTATACGGTAAACTTGACTGGTACGTGCGGTTGCGACAGTACTGCAACATTAATATTAAGTGTGAATCAGCCATCCTATTCTACTACCAATGCCACTATTTGTCAGGGAAATAGCTATGCGTTCAACGGCTCTGCCTATACTACGGCGGGTACTTATACCACCCACTTTACCAATGCTGCCGGTTGCGATAGTACTGCAACTTTAATCTTAAAAGTAATTCAGGCTACCAGCTCAACTACCAATGCGACCATTTGCCAGGGGAGTAGTTATGCTTTTAACGGGAAGGAGTATACTGTCAAGGGTACTTATACAGCGCATCTTACAAATATTGGTGGCTGCGATAGTACTGCAACGTTGATATTGAGCGTGACCCCACCACCAAGCTCAACTACCAATGCGACCATTTGCCAGGGGAGTAATTATACGTTTAATGGTAAAACCTATACCACTGCTGGAACCTACTCTGTCAATCTCTCCAGTTCTACCGGTTGCGATAGCATTGCAACCCTGATTCTAAAGATCAACCAGCCTTCCGGTTCTTCCACGAATGCCAGTATCTGTCAGGGAGAAACTTATCTGTTTAATGGAACATCTTATGCAATGGCAGGAACTTATACAACTCATTTGACCAACGCTGCCGGTTGTGATAGTACTGCTACCCTGATTTTGAATATTGTTCCTGCAACAACAACCGAACAGACTATTTATCTTGCAAATGGTGAAAATTATAGCATCGGCAACAGCGTATATGATCAAACAGGGAGTTATACCGATGTGTTGAAAACCGGCATTGGTTGCGATAGCGTTGTTGTTACGCACATTGTTGCTAAAATTCCAAATACGATTTCACCGAACGAGGATGGAATAAATGATGTCTTTATGAAAGGGTGTCATGTGAAAATTTATAACCGGAATGGATTGTTGCTGTATGAAGGCGACGATGGATGGAACGGAACGTATGCCGGAAAGCCGGTAGAAAGAGATACCTATTTTTATGTCTTGTATTTGCCAGGGAATAGTAAAAAAGAGGGTTATATAACAGTAATTAGGAAATGATGATTGTAATAAAGGAAATAATTATCACGACCGTTCTGACTTTTGTGTATGCTGTCGCTTGGTCTCAATCATATATCAGACCCGATCATTACTGGGAAAATCCCTATTTGGTGTCACCAGCCTATATCAACAACCAGTATATTGGCATTATTTCTGCTGCTACACGGCTGCAGTGGATAAATGTAGCAGGAGCTCCCAAAACAATGTGGCTTACCGGTGCCTATTACTTGGAAGAACAGCATATGCAGGTAGGTGCCAGAATTATTCAGGACAAAATCGGCTATATGAATACGAGTAGCGTATCGCTTTCCTATTCGTATGCAGCCATATTGGATGAGAATTGGCGACTGGATATGGGATTGGCAGGCAGTTGGCAAAGCATCAATTATGATCAATCCAAAATTGTGGCAGATAATTCTACGGATCCTTCATTTGCAGATGATTTTAATAACCGGAATAAATTGAATGCGGATATCGGGATCGAACTTACCAGCAATAAATTCAAGTTAGGTATGGCCGGTCAGAATCTATTTGGTTTGTGGTCGGGTTATTCTGGTATTTTCCCGCAGACATGGTTGTTCTATTCTTCCTATCGTTGGTTTACCGAGAATATGGTTGATTGTCAATTAGGGATTAGCCAATATTTCTGCGGAAAATGGAGCCAAAACGAATTGTCAGTCATGGCAGTATTTAAGAAGAACGAAAGAGATAATGTGCAAAGTGATAAATTTTATGCAGGGCTCTTTTATCGCCATCGGTATGAATTGGGGGCTACTTTGGGAATGAACATAAACAGTCAGTTGTCGTTATGCTATAGTTATACATATAACAATAGCGCCATCAAATACAATAGTGTAGGTTCGCATCAACTAATGCTTACCTATAGAATCAAGCCAAAGCCTCCTTGTCATTGTAATTTTTGACCTTGAATCCAAAAATATTTAATGTTCACGCAATAAGTTGTTTTGAAATAGATAGCCTTTCTATATGGTTTTTGCGCAATTTTCTTATAGTATACTGACTTAGGTATTTTTTGTCATCAGGATCGTCGCTATGAGTTCAGGGTTGTTTAGTCTTTGTGGCGCATTTTACTTAGTATATAATGCCATGAAAAATGTATCTTTGCATGACAATTTTCAAACAGCCGCCGGGCTGATCTTGTTGGATAAACATTCTTCTTATTTGTCCTGAGTTATGAATCATTTACTGTATGTCCTGTTGACAAATGCATTGGCGGCTTCCTGTCTGATTTTTGCGATCATATTTATCACCCTCCCATTGCCGCCAAATGCCGGATTGAAGAGCTATCGTATTTCTTTGCGCATTTTGTTTGTTGCCTATGTTGCTTCCGCTTTTATAGCGGTTGTCGATAAAGTATTGGTGAATGTATTGTCAATGATACTTCTTTCCATGTGCTCTTTACTTATCTTGCTCTTTTCAATGGCATTGATTAATTTGTTGCATCCGGAACGAATTACCAGAAAATTTATTCTTCTGCATCTTTTGCCTTTGGCATTCCTCAATCTTGTATATTGGATCGGAGCTATAAAGTTTGGTAATCCGATACTTGAAAGTTTGTCTCAGGTGAAGCACAATCTGACACATCCCCAAATTTTAATCAGGATTGCCGCCTGGTTGATGTGTGTGACACAGCTAATCTATTTTGGTCGTTCTTTTCAGAAGGAAGCAATATTGTATACTTCCCGCCTGGACGAATGTTTTTCAGAGAATATGAAGTTGCATTTGCCCTGGGTTCGCATTTGTTATGATGGAGCCCTGTTGCTTGGAGGATACGCGTTGGTCATAAGTTTAGTCAACTCTCCGCTCGCGTTGATGACCTTCTTTTCTGTTCTTGGCGTTTTCTTTATTTCGTTTGGCGTGTGTTATATTCAATATCCCCGCACTTATGTGCAGATAGAACAGGTGTTCCATCCATTGACATCAAAAATTAGTCAGGCTCCAAAGCAACGACATACCTGGGGAAAGCTAAAAAAACAGGTCCTGGATCAGAAATATTATTTGACACCTGGTGTTAGTATCGAAGAGATGGCGCAGTTTCTGAAAATAGGAAGGACAACGTTGTCGGGGTTTATTAATAAAGAAGAAGGGGTGAACTTTAATGCATGGGTAGGGTCGTTGCGAATAGAAGAGGCAATGCGGATTTTTCGTGAAAACCCTCAGCTTTCCATAGCGCAGGTTTCGGAAATGGTAGGCTACAGCGAACCGTCTAATTTTAGCCGTCAATTTAAAACCATAACAGGGGTTTCTCCTTCCGAATGGTACCGTCAGAGGCAGTAGTCTATGTAAATCAGAATTCTATCGTTTGACAATCCAATCTTGCTTTTTTGTGTTTTTAGGTAAACTTATCAATTTTGACGGTAGTTTTGTATGAATTGATAAATGAGCATATGTGCAAAAGGCGTACTTTTGTCGTTGAAAATTGAACAAACATTTCAAGAAGGCATTAGAACCAAATGTCTTTTGTGAAGTTGAGATTTTTGAATCTAAAGAGAAAAATGAAGTGTATGCCAGCCTCTGAAGTCAATTCCGGAGGTTGGCTTTTTTTATGAAATGATTCCACTATAGGTTGAAACCTGAATCATTTTGTTTGGAAAGATGTTTCGGAGAGTAATGACTTTGCGATCCTTCTTGCAAGGCGTAGCTTCGTTTTATTGCAAGAATATTGCCTTGTCCTTAACTATACGGATTATATCAGGAGTTAAATCGTCGCTCAATGATAAATGCAGTGCAATAAAAAAAGTTGACCCTTGGGAGGTCAACTTTTTTTATGATATGGTGTTCCAGGAAAACTTAGATTGAAAGCGTATGAAGTACGTCCATCAGGCTTGAGTTGACAGGTTTTTCGTCCTTGATGGCTTTGATGAACGGAACATAAACGATTTCGTTGTTAACGATCCCGATCATTACGTTGCGTTGGTCTGCTAATAAAGCATCCACTGCGGCTGTTCCCATGCGGCTTGCCAATACGCGGTCGTTTGCAGTAGGAGAGCCTCCACGTTGAATATGGCCGAGGATTGTTACGCGGCAATCGAATTCGGGGTGAGCTTTCTTTACTTTGTCGGCCACAGCCATTGCTCCTCCTGTGATGTCGCTTTCGGCAACCAGTACAATGCTACTGTTTTTTGACTTTCGGAAGCCTTGTTCGATCAACTGGGTTAACTGGTCGGTGCTGGTGGTGATTTCCGGAATAATAGCGGCTTCAGCTCCGGATGCAATAGCCCCGTAAAGCGCCAGAAATCCGGCGTCGCGTCCCATTACTTCGATAAAGAAAAGACGTTCGTGCGAACTGGCAGTGTCACGTATTTTGTCAACAGCTTCCACAACAGTATTTAATGCTGTGTCGTAACCAATCGTGTAGTCGGTTCCGTAAAGGTCGTTGTCAATGGTGCCTGGAATTCCCACTATGGGGATATCATTGTAGATTTGTCCGAAGATACGTGCCCCGGTAAAGGTTCCGTCTCCACCTATTACCACTAAAGCGTCAATCTCTTCACGCTTAAGAGTTTCGTAAGCGGTCTGCATCCCTTCGTCGGTTTTGAATTCCATACTTCGTGCCGACTTGATGATGGTACCTCCCTGTTGGATAATGTTGCTTACATCCTGAGTTTGAAACTCTTTTATCTCTCCTGAAATAAGACCTTTATAACCGCGATAAATCGCTTTTACACGAATGCCATGATAGATGGCCTTACGAGTTACTGCTCTGAGTGCAGCATTCATGCCAGGGGCATCGCCTCCCGAGGTAAGTACCCCGATACATTTTAGTTGATACATGACCGTTTTGATTTAATCGATTGTTACACTTGCAATCTTTTCTAATTCTTTGGCAACTTCTTCCATCAGCCATTTGGGTGTGGAAGTGGCCCCACAGATTCCGACTGTGGACACGCCCTTTAATAAAGACGGAGTGATATCTTCAGGGGTAGATATTA
>JAUZOF010000226.1 GCA_030706585.1 Bacteroidota bacterium | reverse complement strand
TAAGGATCTCGGTATTGATCCGGAGAACTGCTACGTATTCGAAGATGCTCTGTCCGGAATTCAGGCAGGTACTGATGCCGGTATGACTGTCATCGGTCTGGCTACGACCAATCCGGCAGAAGTGATTCAGGATAAGGTTTCCAAAGTTATTCCCCATTTTGAGGATTTCTCTGTGGAAGAGATGAAAGCAATATAACCGATCCGATAACCACTCCTTTATATATTTAGCAAAGCGGCTTCAGCTTGATTCTGAGGTCGCTTTTTCATTTTATTCATAATAAACTGTCGAATCAGTACCTTTTAATGTTGAACCTTGTTTTCCCGGAGACATTTGTCCAAAAACGCCCAATCTTCATGACTTTCGTAAAAAAGCTCTATCTTTGCGCTCCAACTTTGAAAAATATGGCAGTAACTATTCGTCCGGTTAACAGTAAGAGCGAACTTAAACAGTTTGTAAAATTCAGAATTGACCTCTACAAAGAGAATCCCTACGCTATCCCGCCATTGTATATGGATGAAATGGGAACGCTTGACCCGAAGAAAAATCCGGCTTTTGAATTTTGTGAAGCACAATGTTTTCTGGCTTACCGTGATGGTAAAATCGTGGGGCGCATTGCCGCCTTTATTAATCATAAAGCCAACGAAACCTGGAACGAGAAGAACGGTCGCTTCGGATTCATTGACTTTATCGACGATGAAGAGGTATCTTCTGCCCTGCTCAAAGCTGCCGAAGATTGGGTAAAAGCCAAAGGGATGAACCACCTGCACGGGCCGCTCGGATTCACCGACTTTGACCAGGAAGGTATGCTGGTAGAAGGTTTTGACCAATTAGGAACCATGGCTACCATCTATAACTACCCCTACTATCCGCAGCATATCGAGAAGCTGGGGTACCGCAAAGATGCCGACTGGGTGGAATTCAAAATCTACATCCCAGACTCGATTCCCGATAAGCACAAACGTATTTCTGAAATCGTGATGAAGAAATACAATCTTCGTATCCTCAAGCATACCAGTCCAAAAAAGCTGATCAAAGAGGGTTACGGAAATAAAATCTTCGAGCTGGTAAATAATTCATACAGCCACCTTTACGGTTTTACACCTTTATCAACCAAACAAATCGACTACTACATCAAGATGTATCTCTCGATGTTGAAGCTGGAATTCCTGACATTGATTGTGGATGAAAATGATGACCTTATTGCCTTTGGTGTGGCTATGCCCTCTCTCTCTGAAGCGCTTCAAAAGGCACAGGGCAAGCTCTTCCCGTTCGGATTTATCCATATCCTTAAAGCGTTGAAAGTGAAAAACCCGATAGTAGATTTGCTATTGATTGCGGTTCGTCCCGACTATCAGAGCAAGGGTGTAAATGCGCTGATGTTTTACGACCTGATCCCTCACTTCAAAAACGCGGGTGTCGTTTATGCCGAAAGTAATCCTGAGCTCGTGGAAAATGAAAAAGTGCAGTCGCAGTGGGAATATTTCAAATTCGAACAACACAAACGCCGTCGCGCCTTTATCAAAGACTTAAAATAAATTGCCAATATAATAAGATGGATTAGCAACATCTGTTATGAAAACGCGGACCACTCGGTTCGCGTTTTTTTGTTATCAATATACTCAAGGGGTGACTTCGAGTCACCCTTTGAGTACGTTTTTTTATACAAACTACTCCACCAGCAAAAAAGCAAAGCGGGTAATCTCCGTCATCTTATCGCTGATCTCATTGATCTGCATCCCGGCGTTCTTCACAGTCTGGAAGACATCCACAGCCATCGCTTCGGGACTGGGCTTTGCACGGCGCTTATCGTGGCAGTCGATGCGGTTACGGGAGCATTTCTTACACGAATTGCAGCAGGTGTGATTGAGCAGGAAGGCTTTTACGAATCCTTTGCGGAACACCATCCGTTCGAGCTCAAGCAACCGGGTAGTCATCAGTTCCGACCATTCCGCCTGCTTAAAGTCATTATCGGGGCCAATCTCTTTCCGCATTTTAATAATCAGTCCGTGGCTGTACTCGTTGAAAAACGCACGGCAATCCTCCACCGATGGCGTATTAGGAGGACAGGCCCCCAACCCGTAATCGGGACAGCCAAAGGTACACTTCATGCGCACCCATTGTGCAACTACGATTTCGTTTGGATTCATCCAGCAATATTCGGTAAAACCTTGCTGGGTAAGGAGGGTTTCGATTTGGGTGTGGGGCATAAGGATCTTTTATGATTGATATCTATTGTATTGGATTTGCTTGTCAAAAACTCACTTTGTTTTTCAAAGATACCTTCTCTCCACTTTATCACAATATCTAAAAGCCATTTTACAGTCAAAATATTCTCATTCAATAAAGACAACCCCTCTAATATCAAAGGATCCTCATATCCTTTATCTCCTTTTCATAAAATAATTATCAAATATTATTCAGGTTAAAAACCTACCGGAACCTTTTTGCATGAAGAACTTTCCTCCGATAAAACCGCCCCCCCTGACTCTCATGGAAATCAACCTGACAAAGTTAGGAAGGGCTCCGACACTCATAGAAATCAGTCTGACACAATCTGAAATCATTCCGACACTCTTAGAAATCGTGTTGACAGTCATCGAAATGATGCTGACACTCATGGAAAGGACTCTGACAATCATAGAAATCGGTCTGACAATCATAGAAAGGGCTTTGACAGACATAGAAATCAGTCTGACACACATAGAAATCGTATTGACAGTCATCGAAATGATACTGACACTCATCGAAATGACTTTGACAGACATAGAAATCACACCGGCAGAAATGGTGGTTTTCCCGACTCAAAAAGTACCAATCCCGACCCTTCTCGAAAAAATCAAGACAGAATCTCAAATCTTGCTGATAAAGCCCCTCCCCACTCCCATTTTCATCCCCTTTTTTCCTTGATTTACAGTTGATATTTTTCTTATCTTTGCGTGATTAAAGCGCTACATTCTATGGACGAAATTCTAAACAAGCCTCAAACCGAATATATTGAAGATGATATTAAGACCCTTGACTGGCAGGAGCACATCCGCCGCCGTCCGGGGATGTATATCGGTAAGCTGGGGGATGGTACTTATTCTGACGACGGTATTTACGTATTATTGAAGGAAGTACTAGACAACTCGGTGGACGAATTCATGATGGGTAACGGTAAAACCATTGACGTTCAAATTGCTGACGGTGTGGTGAAGGTACGTGACTACGGACGCGGTATTCCCCTCGGGAAGGTCGTGGACGTCTCTTCCAAAATGAACACCGGTGCCAAATATGACTCCAAAGCGTTTAAGAAATCGGTAGGTCTTAACGGGGTCGGTATCAAGGCGGTGAATGCACTTTCGTCACGATTCTTCATCAGTAGCCACCGCGAAGGCGAAATGAAGAGCGTAGTGTACACAGCCGGTCAGATTGTGGAAGAGTTTTCATTAGCATCTACATCTGAGGCTAACGGTACATACATCGAGTTTGAACCGGACAACACCATTTTCAAAGACTTCAAATACAAAGACGAATATGTGGAAGGGTTGTTGAAAAACTACGTCTTCCTCAACTCCGGCCTCACCATCGTCTATAACGGCAAACGATACTTCTCCAAAAACGGGCTGGTCGACTTGCTCAACGAATACATGACTTCCGAGCCATTGTATCCCATCATTCACCTGAAGGGAGAAGACATCGAAGTCGTGATTACCCACGCCAACCAAAACGGCGAAGAGTACTACTCTTTCGTCAACGGCCAGCACACCACCCAGGGAGGTACACACCTGACGGCCTTCAAGGAGGCGGTATCGCGCGTCATCAAGGAATTTTACAATAAAGGCTTCGAATACGGGGATATCCGTAACGGTCTGGTGGCCGCCATCAGCGTAAAGGTGGAAGAGCCGGTCTTCGAATCGCAAACCAAGACAAAGCTCGGCTCTAAAGACATTGGTCCCGATGGACCAACCGTAGCGAAATTCGTAGGCGACTTCCTCAAAAAAGAGCTGGACAACTTCCTGCACAAAAACGGGGAAACGGCAGACATCCTGCTTCACAAAATCCAGGAGTCGGAGAAAGAGCGTAAAGCCATGGCCGGCATAACCAAGATTGCCCGCGAGCGTGCTAAGAAGGCCAATCTTCACAACCGCAAACTCCGCGATTGCCGCTTCCACTTCAATGACATCAAAGGCGAGAAAGGGGAATACTCCAGCATCTTCATCACCGAGGGTGACTCGGCGAGTGGTTCTATTACCAAAAGTCGGGATGTTGAAACCCAAGCAGTATTCAGCTTGAAAGGAAAACCGTTGAACACCTTCGGCCTGACCAAAAAGGTGGTTTACGAAAACGAAGAATTCAACCTCCTGCAGTCAGCGCTAAATATCGAGGAAGGTCTTGACGGACTCCGCTATAACAAGGTGATTATCGCTACCGATGCCGATGTGGACGGGATGCACATCCGCCTGTTGCTGATTACCTTCTTCCTCAACTTCTTCCCGGAACTGATAAAAAAAGGGCACGTTTACATCCTGCAAACGCCTCTGTTCCGCGTTCGGAATAAAAAAGAGACCTTCTATTGCTACTCCGAAGAAGAGCGACTGAATGCCCTCAGCAAACTGGGAGCTAATCCTGAAATCACCCGATTCAAAGGGTTGGGAGAGATTTCGCCCGATGAGTTTAAGCACTTTATCGGACAGGACATGCGACTCGACCCCGTTTCGTTGAAGAAAGAGGACCTTGTGAAAGAACTTCTCGAGTTCTACATGGGTAAAAACACCATGGAACGACAAAACTTTATTATTGATAATCTGGTTGTAGAAGAAGACGTTGTTTAATAAATCTGCGGAAGCTTTTCCAAAGTTCCTGACTTTGGAAAAGCTTTTACTTTTTTCAACCACAATCCATCATTCATGCCAAAAAAAATTGCAGTTTTCCCGGGCACATTCGACCCTTTCACCACCGGTCACGAGGCTTTGGTTCGCCGGGGATTGACTTTCCTTGATGAAATAATCATTGCCATCGGTGTCAATGAATCGAAAAAGACCTGGCAGTCACTCGATGAACGCCTCAAAACTATTTCCCGAATCTATGCAGACGAGCCTCGCGTGAAGGTGATTCCCTACGACGGACTTACCATTGACTTTGCCGTTGAGCATAATGCCAAAATCATCCTCCGTGGCATCCGCTCTACAACTGACCTGGAATACGAGAAACTGATGGCCGATGTCAACCGCAAGGTCTCCGGTATTGAAACCGTTCTGCTAATTACCGAACCAGAATTTGCCCATGTCAGCTCATCAGTCGTTCGCGAACTTCAGCGTTACGGTAAAGATATCAGCCAGTTCCTTCCCTGATTTACACAGACTTTACATAAACAAAATATTTATACCAAGCATGAAACGCACCTTTATCACTCTGGCATTGCTACTCGCCATTTCCATTTGCGGAATGGCTCAATCACAATCGGCAGCGATGCGCAAACTATCCATGACCGAATATGCCATTCAGAATCTATACGTAGATAAGCTGGACGAGAATAAACTGACTGAAGATGTCATCGAAGCCATGCTCAAAAAGCTGGACCCGCACTCTTCATACATGAACGTGGAAGAGACAAAGCAAATGAACGAACCCCTCCAGGGAAACTTTGAAGGTGTCGGCATTCAGTTTAATATGCTGAACGATACGTTATTTGTCATCCAGACCATTCCGGGTGGACCTTCAGAAAAAGTGGGCATTATGGCCGGTGACCGTATCATTATGGTCAATGACACTTTAGTGGCCGGTGTGAAGATGAAAAACACCGACATCATGAAGCGTCTGCGGGGCAAAAAAGGCTCTATCGCGGCAGTTAAGGTACTTCGCCGCGGTGTGAACGGACTGGTTGAATTCCGCATTGTTCGGGATAAGATACCCATTTACAGCCTGGATGCCTCCTATATGGTGGATAAAAACACCGGTTACATCAAAATCAATAAGTTTGCAGCGACCACCTACGATGAATTCCTCAAGGCCATGAGAGACCTGAAGAAAAAAGGGATGAAGAATCTTATTCTTGACCTCGAAGACAACGGAGGCGGTTACCTGACTGCTGCTACCAACATGGCCGATGAGTTCCTCAAAGACGACCAGTTGATTGTTTACACTCAGGGTTATCACCAGTCAAGAGATGAAAGTATCGCCACGAAAAAAGGTGAATTCGAGACAGGTAAACTGGTCGTGATGATTGATGAAAACACGGCATCGGCCAGTGAAATTGTCAGCGGAGCTATCCAGGATTGGGACCGTGGGGTGATTGTAGGCCGCCGCAGCTTTGGTAAAGGCTTGGTACAACGTCCTATTCCTCTACCTGACGGTTCGATGATCCGCCTGACAGTTGCCCGTTATTATACTCCTTCAGGCCGCTGCATCCAGAAGTCATACGAAGATGGAATTGATAAGTATAAAAAAGACCTGATTGATCGTTACAACAAAGGCGAGTTGGTTCACGCAGACAGCATTCACTTCCCGGATTCACTCAAAGCATTTACCAAAATAAATCGCCGCATTGTATATGGTGGTGGTGGTATTATGCCTGACTACTTTGTGCCAATGGATACTGCGCGTTACACCGTATTCTATATCAATCTGGTGGCTAAAGGCATTCTGAACAAATACTGCATCAGTTATTTTGATGACCATCGCAATGAGTTCAAAGAAAAATATCCGACTTTCGAAGCCTTCGACAAAGGATTTAACGTGACCGATGAAATGATTGACCAGTTGCTTGCTGAAGCGAAAAAAGACAAAGTCGTTCCCAACGATACCGCTTACGCTAAGAACAAGCTGCGCACGGAGGTCGAACTCAAAGCCACTCTGACTAAAAACCTGGGCTATACTCCTTCTGACGAAGTGGTTAAATACATGTTGAAAGATATGCAGGCCAAACTAAATGAGAAAGCGGAGAGTGACGAAATGATTAAAACCAAGCCGTTGCTCCAGAACCAGATTAAGGCGTTGATTGCCCGCGACCTGTTTGATATGACTGCCTACTTCCGCGTTATCAACAGCGATAGTGACAGTTTTAAGAAAGCCG
>JAUZOF010000225.1 GCA_030706585.1 Bacteroidota bacterium | reverse complement strand
CCATCCGGGAATAATTGACTACAAAGGGAAAACCTATTTTTTCTACCACAATGGGGTATTGCCAACAGGTGGAAACTACCGCCGTTCGGTTTGTGTTGATTATTTGCATTATAACGCCGACGGGACTATTCAAAAGATAATACAAACAACCCAAGGGGTAAAAGCAAAGTAATAACGACTAAAACAAGATAAGACTATAACCTTATAATATTCCCCCACTGGCGCGGGTTTAGCGAAAGCGTAACCCGTGCCCAAAACAAAGACTGCTTAAAGCTGTCATATTCGAAATAGCCATCTATATGCAAAAAATCGGGTACAGAAGAATAACTGTACCTACGCCTTTAATAACTGACCGCGAATTTAATTCGAAGCAAAAAAAAGCCGCCTTCTCCAAAGAAGGCAGCTCTATATTTTATCCGAAGAATCGTTACTTCACCGCAATCACTTCGATTTCTACCAAAGCTCCTTTAGGCAAGGCCTTTACCGCTACGGTAGAACGGGCAGGAAAGCAGTCGCCAAATTCCTCGGCATATACCGCATTCATCTCAGCAAAATAGCTCATATCGGCAAGGAAGACTGTGGTCTTTACCACATCGTCCATAGTATAACCCGCCTCTGCCAGGATAGCATTGATATTTTTAAAAACCTGTACGGTCTGGCCGACGATATCGTCAGATGCAAACTCGCCGGTGGCAGGGTCAACCGGTATCTGACCGGATGCAAAAAGCATATTATTAACCTCTACAGCCTGACTGTATGGCCCGATGGCTGCCGGAGCCTGATTGGTAGCAATTACTTTTTTCATAGTAAGTAGTTTTTTTGATGAATACCTTAAAATGCCCCTCTCTGACGAATCACTTCGTAAATCAAAACACCTGTAGCCACCGAAACGTTCAATGACGCAATAGTTCCAAACTGTGGAATGGAGACCATCTCATCACACATTGCAATGTGCTCGCGAGGTATACCGGACTCTTCAGAGCCTACCACCAAAGCCACAGGACCTGATGCATAATCCGCCTGGGTGTAATTCATTGTTCCTTTTTCGCTTACGGCAATTAACTTGAATCCGCAATCTTTAAGGTATTGCAAAGCCTCTCCCGCCGATTTCTCACGACAAACCGGGATATGCAGCAAGGCACCTGCCGAAGTCTTTACCGCATCGGCACTCACGGTCACGCTGCCGCGCTGCGGAATCACGATGGCATCCACACCGGCACATTCACAGGTACGGGCAATAGCACCAAAGTTACGCACGTCGGTCAGTCCGTCAAGCACCAGCACGAAAGGGTCTTTGCCCTGTTCGTAAAGGAACGGAACCATGCTCTCCAGTTTATCGTAAGTAATGGCTGACAGGAAGGCAATCACCCCCTGGTGGTTCTTCTGCGACATACGGTTGAGCTTGTCACCCGGCACGCGCTGAACCATAATATTTTTCCCACGTAAAACGCCGAAAAGCTCCTTGGAAAGGTCTCCCTGAAGCTCACGTTTCACCAGAATCTTATCAATCTCTTTACCGGCTTCCACAGCCTCTATCACGGCACGAATGCCGAAAATCATTTCGCTTTTTTCCATTGATTAATCAGTTCTTGCGCATTTTCGAGGGCAGCCTGAGTCAGTTCCGCCCCGCTCAGCATCCGCGCTACTTCTGCTGTTCTGTCGTTTGTATCCAGTTTTCTCAGACGGGTAGCCGTCGAGTGTTCATTATCTTCTTTATACACCTTGTAGTGGTGTTTTCCTTTTGATGCAATCTGCGGCAGGTGCGTGATACTGATCACCTGCATCACCTGTGACATCTCCCACATGATCACTCCCATCTTATCAGCAATCTCTCCGGAAACCCCCGTATCAATTTCGTCAAATACGATGATGGGCAAGGCTTTGGCATCAGCAATCAATGCCTTTAGACAAAGCATCAGACGGGAAACCTCACCGCCCGAAGCAATCTGGGCCACCGGTTGCAGATGTCCGTTTTTGTTAGCTGAGAAGAGGAAATCCACTCCTTCCGCTCCGTTTTCATCCGGTTGTTTTTTCGTTTCGAAAGCCAGTTCGATTTTGGCATGTGGCATACCTAACGGCGATACTTTATGCATCAACTCTTTGGCTAATTGAGGGGCATGCGCTTTGCGTTTTTCAGTCAGTTCTGCCGCCAACCTTGTGATAACAGCCAGCTGGTTATCCACCAGCGCAGTTAGCCGCTGCAGCTCTTCGTCGGAGTTATCAATGACGGAAAGGCGTTTATCCAGCTCCTGTTGAATATTCAACAGTTCTTCCACCGTTTTCACCCGGTGCTTTTGTTCCAATTGATAAATCAGACTCAATCTTTCATCAATAAAAGCCAGTCTTTCGGGACTAAACTCGATATCTTCGGCCATGGACTCCGACTCAGCTGCCAGGTCTTTCAGGTCGATATAATTCGACTCCAGACGTTGAGCCAACTCCTCGCCATCAGCATATACCTTCGATGTCGCTCCGGCCACCTGCATCGCTTCCCGGAGGAGTTGAACAACGCCGCCTTCATCACTGCTCAGTAGCTGGCAGATTTTATATAGATTTCCTTTGATATCTTCGGCATGATTGAGCATCTCCTGCTCTTTCTCAAGCTCATTTTGTTCGCCTTCCACCAGCTTGGCTTCATCCAGTTGGTTAAACTGGAAGCGGAGATAATCCTCTTCCTCTTTCTCTTTCAGGGATTGCTCGGTCAGGCGTTTGAGCTCCGATTTATATTTTCTGTAAAGCTGAAATTCAACGCCATATCTTTCCAGTAAAGGCCGGTTACCCGCCATCAAATCCAACACCCGGAGCTGAAACGAATTATCCGAAAGCAGCAGATTCTGGTGTTGCGAATGGATATCGATAAGCCGTGCACCAAGCTCCTTAAGCTGGTTCAGCGAAGCCGGAGTGTCATTGATAAATGCACGGGATTTCCCGGAGGCCATTAACTCGCGACGCAAGATGGTCGTATTGGCATCGTACTCGATATCATTTTCCTCAAAATAGCTTTGCAGTGCATAAGCGGAGATATCAAAGTAACCTTCTATGACACATTTGTTTTCACCTTGTTTGATGGATTTGCTGTCGGCACGTTGTCCGAGGATAAGGGAAAGGGCGCCCAGAATGATGGACTTTCCGGCTCCGGTCTCTCCCGTTATTACGGAAAAACCTTCGTGGAAATCAATCTCCAGGCGGTCAATTAATGCGTAGTTCTGAACAAATAGTGATTTCAACATAGGCTAATTCTATTGTAAAATAGAACTGTAACGATTGGCCTGTGCAGGAAATACATCAGAAAGGATCTGATGTACGCTCTCTTTTTCTGAGGTCAATCCTTTTGAAAAAATATCTCTTACCTCTTCAATTTTGGTATCTGAGAAAATGCTTAGCAAAACAGATCCAGGACGGTCACTGTTCAGTGTTTTTAACGCAGTCAGTGATTCGGCAATGGCAGCACGGGGCTTGTCGGTATTGGTACTCATCTCGTCTAGTCCTTTTCGATGGTAGGTGTACCACATTTGGCGAAAGCCTTTGGATGCCTCGTCTGTAAACGCAGAAACCAGGGCATATCTGTTTTTAGCATTTTCAAATGCGCCCCATCCGCTCAGATTGTTGGACTGAGCCTGACTCATGATTTCACTCGCTTTATTGAAATAGGCCGTTCCACCGAAAGGCGAGAAACTGTCCTGGTCCACACCTAATAAAATATAGGCGTAGAATGCCATGACAGCGGTCAGGTTACCATTCGAACGGTTTTCTGTAAACTGCAACGGGTCTGATTCCACGTAGGAAAAATCGAATGAGGGGTCCTTGAAGTTAAATAACGAGGTGGTATAAACCGAATTAAACACCGGGCGGCGCGACTGCACCTGCAAATCGCAGGTAAAAGTATTGGCACTTAAATCCGCCGTTTTTACCGTAATCACAAAGCTGCAATCGATCTTCTCCAGTTGGGTGAAACTGGCATTGGTCCACTTTTTATTATTCATAAAATCCATCAGCGCCCCCTGCAATGTCGTAAATACCTGCTTGTTGGTTCCCTGGATTTTATCTGTATTGAACTGGATCCGGCAATTCAACTCTTGTGCTGACAGGGTTGCCAAACCCAGCACCAGCATGAATGATAATAAAAGGTTGCGCTTCATAGACTTACGCTTTATTGTTTTGGACTATTTCTTATTTCAGATATCCGGCCAGCTTATCAATGATATCGGCAGCTACTTCCGGTTTCAGTTTAAGCTCGTAATCGGTCTTTGCTCCGGATTTTTCCACAATACAGATTTTGTTGGTATCGTGACGAAATCCGGCCCCCTTTTCCTGTAATGAGTTCAGGACAATAAAGTCCAGATTCTTGCGCTCAAGCTTCGATTGGGCATTCGCCAATTCGTTATGTGTTTCGAGGGCAAATCCCACCAACACCTGCTTATCTGTTTTGCATTTACCCAATTCAGCCGCGATATCACGGGTAGGTTTCAGGCGAATAACCAAATCGTCTTTCTCCCGTTTAATCTTTTGGTCAGCAGACGTTTCCGGTGTAAAATCAGCCACTGCCGCACAGAGGATGGCGCTATCAGCCGATACAAATGCCTTTACGGAAGCTTCATACATCTCGGCTGCCGACTCTACATCAATCCGTTCGATGGCAGGGTGACTGGTCTTGATATCAACAGGTCCTGCCACCAAAGTCACCTGCGCACCCCGACGGGCACACTCTTCAGCTAGGGCAAAACCCATTTTACCGGAGGAATAATTACCTATAAAACGTACAGGGTCTATCTTTTCATACGTCGGACCGGCAGTAATCATGATTTTTTTACCTGCCAAATCCTGGCTTTTGGTAAGGAAATCTTCCAGTACCTGCACAATCTCCTCCGGCTCAGCCATGCGGCCTTTGCCTTCGAGTCCGCTGGCCAGAAAACCTGTCCCCGGCTCTATAATGTGATTGCCGCGACGGCGTAATGTCTCAATATTTTCTTGCGTACTCGGGTGGGCATACATATCGAGGTCCATGGTCGGTGCAACAAACACCGGACATCGTGCTGACAGGTAAGAGGTAAGCAACAGATTATCGGCAATGCCGTGCGACATCTTGCCCATGGTATTGGCTGTTGCCGGTGCTATCAGATAAGCATCTGCCCAAAGGCCAATCTTCACGTGGCTGTTCCAAGCCCCGTTGGTCGGGTCAAAGAAGTCCACCAGAATGGGATTATTCGATAAAGTAGCCAATGTAAGCGGTGTAATAAACTCTTTGGACAGCGGTGTCATGATGACTCTGACCTCCGCCCCTTTCTTCACCAGCAACCGGATTATGTTTGCAGCTTTGTAGGCCGCAATACCACCGGAAACGCCGAGTACGATCTTTTTGGATTGTAATGACATGTTTATTGGGTTTTATCTTCCTGTGAGGAAACTTTCAAACACGTTATTTTTTCAGTTCGCGCAACTTGATATTGGTCAGCACTTTTTTGGTATGAAGCGAAAAATCGCCATTCATCATCCAACCGTAGTAACCCAGGTCATTTTTCAACACCTCAGCTACCGGTTTTCCTTTGTATTTACCAAAATTGAAGATTTCTACTCCTTTATCGTCGTAGATAAAGCGACCGGCAAAGTCCACGTTTTTATTGTGTGCAGAAAACTCAGACAGGTAGATAACATCGTTTTGCAGGTTGGGATAACGATCCAGTTGAGCTTTGAGCACCTCATAGGTCGCTTTGGTATCTGCCTCTGCCGAATGGGCATCTTCCAGTTCCTGATTGCAGTAGAATTTGAGTGCGGCAGAAAGTGTGCGCTGTTCCATTTTATGGAAAATAGTCTGCACATCCACAAACTTACGTTTGCTCAGGTCAATATCGACATCTGCACGCAAGAACTCTTCCGCCAACAACGGAATGTCGAAACGATTAGAGTTGTACCCCGCCAAATCACACCCTTCAATATCTCGGGCCAGATTCTTGGCTACTTCTTTGAAGGTCGGATAATTGGCTACATCGGCATCCGATATTCCGTGGATAGCCGTTGCCTGAGCAGGAATTGGCATACCCGGATTTACCAGGATGGTTTTAGATTCTTCGGTACCGTTTGGATTTACTTTCAGGTAACAAATCTCAACGATTCTATCAGTAACAGGGTTAGTTCCGGTAGTTTCCAGATCAAAGAAAACCAGCGGATTCCGCAGATTTAGTTGCATAGGTAAAGGATTATTTGAAAGAATTCCCTCCCATTACGGAGGTGTTGTTATAAACAGAACAAAGTAGCCGGGAGGAATCGGTCCCCCTGACTACTTTATTGATTATCATTTTTATAAAATGCGTTTTAGTCGTTGAGCATCATCGGCATGATCAGCATCAGCAGATCTTCGTTTTCGTCCTGATCCATTGGCAATACAATACCTGCACGGGAAGGATCTGCCAGCTCAAGAGAAACCTCGCTTGAACCCATATTGTTCAGGATTTCCACCAGAAACGATGATTTGAACCCGATGCGGATAGGCGCTTCACCGTACTGGCACATGATAGATTCCTCTGCCGCAGTAGAGAAGTCGATATCCTGAGCCGTCACCACGATGCGGTTGTTCTCAATCTGCAATTTAATCAGATTGCTGGCCTGGTTAGAGAAGTGAGATACGCGACGTAGCGCTGCCATCAACTGTACACGGTCAACGACAACCTTGTACGGGTTATTTTGAGGAATTACCGAGTTGTAGTTCGGGAAACGGCCTTCAATCAGACGACACACCATACTATAGTTAGAGAAAGTAAAGTGTGCGAGACGTTCATCAAATGCGATGGATACAGCTCCCTGCTCTTTCGGAAGAATATTCTTCAGCATGGTTGCCGGTTTTTTCGGCAAGATGAAAGAAGAAGCCGAGTTGGCTTTGATAGTGTTGTTTGTGCAACGAACCAGCTTGTGACTATCAGATGCAACGAACGTAAGCGCATCCGGTGTGATATCGAAGAATACCCCGTTCATCACAGGGCGGAGCTCATCATCGGCAGTTGCAAAAATAGTTTTGTTGATACCGCTTGCCAATGCCTGTGCTTCAATGTTAAGCTGAGTATGCTCTTCCTTGATAGCCGGGCTTTTCGGATAATCCTCACCGTGCTGG
>JAUZOF010000224.1 GCA_030706585.1 Bacteroidota bacterium | reverse complement strand
GCTTTCATATATATTAATCTGTGTGGATTACCAAAGTTTAGAAGGATATTCGCCGGCTTCGATCAACGCGTTGATTTTAGCCACCACTTCAGGACGGTCAGCAGCGTAAGTTACGCCGAACCATTTAGAAGGAGTATCCAATACTTTCAGTTTGATGGTGTTTGAGTTGATCAGGTCATTTACCACCAAAGGAATGAAGAACTCAGCTTTGATGTTGTCTGCATTTTGTTTCAGGAACTCTTTGAAGAAAGACTCTGAGTAATCGAAGTAGTCAGGAGTGAATCCCCACATGTTCATTGAAACAGGAGTGTTGTCAGCGATAGCCACGAACTGGTCGTTTTCATCTTTGTATTTCACTTCGCCGTCGATGCGCTCGATGTGAGTACGCTCAACAACGGTAGTCAGGTTGTCATCAGCATCTACAGCACAAACACCGCGAGCTACAGCGCCACTCTCAGAAAGAGTGTTACCCACACGGTAACCGATCATGCAATATTCGTTTTTCTTGCCGTTCAATCCTTTCAACGCGTCAGCCAGGATAGCGAAGCTCTCGCGACCGTAGAAGTCGTCAGCATTGATAACAGCGAAAGGCTCTTTGATAGCGTCTTTACCCATCAATACAGCGTGGTTTGTACCCCATGGTTTTGCACGCTCAGGATTCAGGGTAAATCCTTCCGGAAGATAATCCAATTCCTGGAATACCAATTCCACCGGAACAACGTCAGTGTATTTGTTAATGATTTTGTTGCGGAAGTCGTCTTCGAAGCTGTGACGGATAACGAATACAATTTTACCGAATCCGGCGCGTACAGCATCGTAGATTGAATAGTCCATGATAGTCTCACCATTAGGGCCAAGACCATCCATTTGTTTAAGGCCACCGTAACGGCTTCCCATACCAGCTGCCAATACAAATAATGTAGGTTTCATGCGTGATAATAAATTAGTTAGTGGTAATATGTGTGTGAAAAACGTCGCAAAGGTACTCAAATTTCAATATGGGGCACACTGTTAGAGTGAATTAATTTTGCTACTTTTGCCCAAATTATTCGGACAAAATGGAATCAAACCAAGTCGTATTTTCAAAAAATGTCGTTGAGTTCGTAACGGTCGGTGTGGAATATTGCCGCCTGCTCGAACAGGCCATGGATTATAGCCGGACCGAGTTCGTCGATCGTTGTGTGAAGCTTCTGCCTCTTCTCTACCTGAAAGCAACCCTGTTGCCAGACAGCGTTGCCGAAAATGAAGAACCGGCCGAAGAGTTTGTCACCGAAGAGGCTTACGGCATGATTGCCAATACCGTTGCATCCATCCTGGGCAGTAAAGACGACTATCTGGTTACCTTCCACCCCGAGATGAAATTCAGCGATACAGCCGTGATTGCCAACATTTCGGAAGATTTGGCCGACATCTATCAGGATATCAAAAACTTCACCATGGTGTATAGCATCGGTTACGAACCGTCGATGAACGATGCCCTTCTCACCTGCAAGGATAATTTTGCCGCTTTCTGGGGACAGAAGCTGGTCAATGGTCTCGCGGCGTTGCACAACCTCCGCTTTAACGAAGACGAGCTTGAAGATGAAACCGATAGCGAAAAAGAAGCTCAGGGCGACTGGTTTGGCCACAACCAGTGGGAGTCTGACGATATTGATCAGGAATTGAAAAATTGGGAATAAGTTGACTCATTCAAATATCACAAAAGAGGAGATAAACACTCTGCCGGTAGTGCTGTTCGAAGGACGGATCTTTGTAGTTCAGTCCGAAGAAGAGGCCAACAAGGCAGTTGCCTATCTGTCAAAATTCGAAGAAATCGGTTTTGACACCGAGACCCGCCCCGCCTTTAAGAAAGGTGTGCGTCACCAGGTCTGCCTGCTTCAACTCTCTACTGCAGACACCTGCTTCTTGTTCCGGCTCAACCACATCGGACTACCTGCCTCCGTCATTGCATTGCTTGCCGACGAAAAGGTCAAGAAGATTGGCCTGGCGATCAAGGATGACTTTGTAGCTTTGGGCCGAAGAACGCCATTCATTCCCAAAGGGCAAGTCGAACTTCAGCATTTCGTAAAACAATACGGCATCCTCGACAACAGCCTGCAAAAGATATTCGCCCTGCTTTTCCGTCAGAAAATATCGAAAAGCCAACGCCTCACCAACTGGGAGGCAGATGTCCTGACCGAAGCTCAAAAGAAATATGCAGCTACCGATGCCTGGGCATCCCTTCGGATTTATCAAACACTGATACAAACCGAGCAAGAGATCGAAGAAAACCTGAACACCAAACCGAATTCATTAACCGAATAATATGTCATACAAAAAAATATTCCTCAAATCCGGCAAAGACCAATCGTTGAAACGTTTTCACCCATGGGTTTTCTCCGGGGCAATTGCCCGTGCGGAAGGAAATCCGGAAGAGGGTGAAGTAGTAGAAGTCTACACCGCAGAAAAAACGTTCATCGCCATCGGTCACGCACAGATTGGCAGCATTGCAATACGCGTCCTTTCCTTCGAGCAGGAAGCGATAGATCACCAGTTTTGGGTAAAACGGCTTAAGGCTGCCTTCGAACTGCGTAAAACCCTGGGATTGGTTACAGGAGAGCAAAATAACGCATATCGTTTGGTACATGGTGAAGGAGACAACCTCTCCGGATTAATCGTAGATGTTTACGCAGGAACTGCCGTTATGCAGGCGCATTCACCCGGCATGCACTTTGCCCGTTACGAAGTGGCCAAGGCCATGAAAGAGGTGATGGGAGACGATTTGCTGAATATTTACTATAAATCGGAAACAACACTTCCCTATAAAGCTGAACTGGGCCAGGAGAACGGATTCCTGTTGGGCGGACATGCCGAACCTATCGCAGTTGAGAACGGGCTGAAGTTTCATGCTGACTGGCTGAAAGGACAGAAAACCGGGTTTTTCGTGGATCAACGCGACAACCGCTCCTTGCTTGAGAAATACTCGGCAGGAAAATCGGTATTGAATATGTTTTGTTATACCGGTGGATTCTCTTTCTACGCAATGCGTGGAAATGCCAAACTGGTGCATTCGGTGGACAGCTCCGGCAAAGCCATCGAACTTACCAATAAAAACGTTGAACTTAATTTCCCGGGTGATCCCCGTCACGAAGCCTTCGCTGTGGACGCTTTCAAGTTTTTGGATAATATGGGGGATAACTATGATCTTATCATTCTTGACCCACCTGCTTTTGCCAAACACAAAGATGTACTGCGCAATGCGCTCCAGGGATACCAAAAGCTGAATGCAAAAGCCTTCCGCAAGATTAAGCCAGGAGGCATTCTGTTTACGTTCTCGTGTTCACAGGTCGTTAGCAAGGATAATTTCCGGTTGGCAGTATTCAGTGCAGCAGCCCAATCGGGACGTAAGGTGCGTATTTTGCACCAGCTTACTCAGCCGGCCGATCACCCGATCAACATCTATCATCCCGAAGGTGAATACCTGAAAGGACTGGTGCTTTACGTTGAATAGGTCATTTGCTTACATTTTGAAAGGACAATGCAGTCATACTAAACGTGAAAAGGAATGAGGTCTTTCAAAATAACACTCGACTGTTAAATGAGTTAAAACATAGCGATTTTCTAAAACGAGAATCATGCTGAATAACATAAAACCTTTATCTTTGCATCATGTTTTTCATGGTATTAGATTTAAGGTTAATAAAAGGTTGAAGGTTGTCGTGAGACAACCTTTTTCGTTTTAAACAAAACCCATCTCAAAAAACAGAAACACAACTCTTCCGGATGCAGCACTATCCCTTTATTCTGCGTCTCTTTCTTTGATAATAAAGGATTCTGAATTTTCATCGCTAATATTTCTAAATTTTCAATGTAATACTTGGATGATGTAGATTCTAACCCAAAATTGTTTCTATTTTTGCAGCTCTTATTCCCGACTTTAACTCATGCAATGCACACGAAAATGAAAATAAATAAGCTCATTCGTTTAAGTCTCTTTTCCTTTCTCTTTGCCCTTATCGCTTGTAACAGCACCGATAGCAGTTCTACAGACCTGTCAACTGATGCTGAAATCACATCATTCAAGCTTGTCGAAAATGACTCGGTTTCAGCTAATCTGAGCCTGGTTCATTTTACGATTGATCAGAATAAAAACCTGATTTACAATGCGGACTCCCTCCCTGTTGGCACGAGCCTGAAGACTAAATTACTGGCAACCATTTCGTTTGCTTCAGCTTCAAAAGCAACTATCTATTACTCCGGAACAGATTCTGCAACATATTCTTCTACTGATTCAATCAAATTTACCAATCCGTTCCATATAAAAGTCGTAGCGTATGATGGAAAGACATCTAAGACCTACGAGGTAAAACTGAATGTACACCAACAGGTTCCGGACTCATTGGATTGGCAAATGCTTAACTCATCCGCTTGGAATTTCTCATATAACTCAAGCAAAACAGTCGCTTTTAAAGATAAATTCTTCACCTACTTTGATGCAGGTACAGGATTTTCCCTTTGGAGCTCTTCAAAAACGGATGGCATTCAATGGAATAGCGAGAGTTTAAGCGGTTTTCCGGCTAATGCTGATATCAAATCAATCACCGCATTTAACGGGGCATTGTATATAACCACTTCCAGTCAGCAACTTTACAAATCCACAGATGGTAAGTCCTGGGCACAGACAGCAATCCCCGAAACCGGATTTGTAGCCATATTGGGAGCGATCAACGGACCGACTGGCGACA
The DNA here is from genome assembly GCA_030706585.1 of Bacteroidota bacterium. Classification (GTDB taxonomy): domain Bacteria; phylum Bacteroidota; class Bacteroidia; order Bacteroidales; family UBA7332; genus CAXXIC01. Next base: position 2,392 of record JAUZOF010000224.1, on the reverse strand, counting down.
GCCGCTTAATGGTTGAAAAAGCAGTGGGAGGCAAATATTACCTGGCTTACACTACCGATGGTAATTCGTTTACCAATTGTCGTGACATTACAGCTTCCGACGAACAGGAAGTATTTCCGGTTCGTGACTTTGCTGTGATTACATCTCCAGGCTCTAAATCAAACAAACTGACCGTAATCGGTGGCGTTGACTCTAATAACACCTTATTGTACTATGTTTATCAGATGTATTGGGATAGTTACGGCGAATTACAATATGCAGCCAACATCAATAACTATTACAGTTATGCGAAATATTACAAAGGATTCTCTGCCCGGAAAGGAGCTATAGCTTTCTATTATGATGGTAAAATGGTGGTAGCCGGAGGTCAGGGAAGCAGTGCTTATTATAATGATATGTACACCTCTATTGATAACGGCATCTCTTGGCAAAAGCAGGATTCTATGATAAATCTTCCGAAAACATTTGTAGCACGCGCCAATGCATCAACTTATGTAGATGCTAATGATTTCGTGTGGATTTTTGGAGGGTATAACCAATCAGGACCGGTAAAAGAGATCTGGAGAGGTCGTATCAATCGCTTTGGCTTTCTTAATAAGTAGTAATCTTTATTAGCCGTAAATACTGAAGATAACGGTTTGGCGTTATTTATAGATAACGTTAATAGCCATTGAAGATGAAACTTACAATAAAAATAATCGTACTGACCTGTATCGTTCTCGGTTTGTCAGAATCTGCTAATGCACAGCAATATCTTTATGAGATAGGCCCAACAGCAGGAGCTTCTTTTTATAGTGGCGATGCCAATAACTTTGCCTATTTTCAGAAACCGCAGTCAGTATTTGGCATCAGTCTCCGTCGGAATTTCAACTTCCGTACGGCTTTGAAACTGGACTTGTTAAGTGCAAATGCCGCTTACGATCCGATCAGGGATAATTTGCCGGACCCAAATGTAGCGTCTAAAACAATTAACTATTTTGATGCAAATGCACATTTGGAATACAGTTTTTTCAGCTATAGCGATAGTTTTGAATATAAGGAGACTCGACGTTTTACACCTTACATTTTCACCGGAATTGGTTCAAACTTCGTAAACGGGTCTGTAATCCCTTATTTACCAATCGGTGTAGGTATTAAGTATAAGATTTTTCATCGGTGGAGTGTCGGTCTGGAATATTCGGCCAATATGATGTTCAAAGATAACTTTGAAGGAGATCCATCACTGGATAATCCATATAAGGCAAATAGCAGTATTTTTAAAAATAACGATTGGGTATCATACCTGAAATTTAATCTGACGTTTGACTTCTGGGAACGCGGATGCAGATGTAATAAGAATAAATAATGACGTTAAAAACACAGATAGATCCTCAAAAGCTCCCTCGCCATATCGCCATTATCATGGATGGAAACGGTCGCTGGGCTAAACTTCATGGCAAGCCCCGAAGCTATGGCCACCAATACGGTGTAGAAAGCGTACGTAAAGTTATTGAAGCTGCTGTTGATCAGAAAATTGAATACCTTACACTGTACACATTCTCGAGTGAAAACTGGAACAGACCAGACGAGGAAGTTCAGGCATTGATGGGATTGCTGGTTCATGCCATCGAGCACGAAAAAGCGAACCTGAATAAAAATAACATCCGGATGAAGGTTATCGGGGATACTGAAAGACTTTTCCCGGAAGTTCGCGAAAAATTATTCAACTGCATTGACGATCTGTCTCAGAATACCGGACTAACGCTGGTACTGGCTTTGAGCTATTCGTCCCGTTGGGAAATATTAAACGCAGCGCAAAAGATTGCGACTTTGGCAAAAGAGGAGAAACTTGATCCGTCAGAGATTGACGAATTCTTATTTAGTCAAATGCTAACCACCAAAGAAATTCCGGATCCTGACCTGATGATTCGCACAGGCGGGGAAATCCGCATCAGTAACTTCCTGCTGTGGCAGGCTGCTTATACCGAACTTTATTTCACTGATGAATTTTGGCCTGATTTTAATGCCGAAAGTCTCTATAAAGCCATTTGCTTTTACCAGACACGTGAACGACGTTTCGGAAAGACAAGTGAACAAGTAAAATAATCGAGCTAACCGAAGAATATTCAATGCAAATGCTAAAGAAACTTATTTTCACGATTGCCTTTATTGCCGGATGCGCAATAGTTAATGCGCAACAAACAGCCACACAAGACACCATTGTTAATCCGGTTATTCAATACAACAATTCTCCTCAAAAATATGAGATTGCAGGTATTACCGTTTCAGGTGTAAAGAATTATGAAGACTACGTGATTATTGGCTTTTCAGGGCTAACGGTTGGTCAGCAGATTACTGTTCCGGGAGATGACATCACCAATGCAGTGAAACGTTTCTGGAAACATGGCCTTTT
>JAUZOF010000223.1 GCA_030706585.1 Bacteroidota bacterium | reverse complement strand
TTGCCTGTAACGCGCTGTCGGGTTCAGTAGCCTATATGTCTTCCAAAAGAGTTGATTACAAGGCAGGCTTTGCATTTGCCCTGGCAACGGTGCCTGGTTCAATACTTGGTGTGTTTACCACCAGACTCATTCCGCGAACTACTTTTGATATTATTTTTGGCATCTTGTTGCTCGGTTTAGCGCTTTTTCTTTTCCTAAAGGGAGGCATGAAGATGGCGGTCACGAAACCCGCTTCCTCGCATAAAGGGTGGGTGCAGCAACATCTTGTCGATAAGTGGAATGAATCCTATGATTATGCTTACGATATGTTTAAAGGAGCATTTCTAAGCCTTTTTGTGGGGTATTTCTCTCCATTACTGGGGATTGGCGGTGGGATTATTCATGTGCCGGCTATGGTGGAGTGGTTGCGTTTCCCCGTACACATTGCCACGGCTACTTCGCATTTTATCCTGGCGATCATGGCCACGGTGAGTGTGGTTGTTCACATTTACAACGGAACCTACAATGATCCCCTGATTCTGAAAATGGTCATAGGGCTGGTGGTTGGCGTGATACCGGGGGCACAACTGGGCGCTTACTTATCCCGGAAGATTCACGGCAGGATGATTATCAAGGCATTGGCGCTTTCCCTTATCGTTGTGAGCATCCGGATTTTATTGTCAGGTATGATCTGACGTCTTCCTAAAGCATTTATTCCTGTACGAAAGTCGAAATAATTGATGTCATCCTTTCTTATCGTCGCCCTACTTTTCTACGGTTGCTTTTACACCTCCGTCATCAGAATCGTATTAAGGGAGTGAACTGCCTCCAAAAAGTTAGAGACATAACTTTTTGGGAGCAGTTCAAAAATACTCAACCGCATCAACTTTTCCTCTACTTTTTTCTATACAACAAAAGCGCTGGCTCATTCTGATCCAGCGCTTTTGTTGTATTTCTATGGGTAAACATGGCTATTCCCCGATGCGCATCTCTTTCAATATCCACTCCAGCGGACAGAATTTGGTAAAGGAGGATTGAAGCAAATTCACTCCGACAAAGACACCGAGCCAAATCCAGTTAGGTGAAACGCTGAGAGTGAATGTTACGCTGAGCAGCATCATGATGCCGGCCACAGCACGGATAATTCTTTCTCTCATAGGATTTTATATTTTGCTAAATGATTCAACGGGTAAAACAAAGGCATGAACGGGAAATTGTGACTGATCACTGTGGTTGCGTGATGTGATCATTTCAATGGCCGCGTCGGCTGATGCCGCATCGGTGAAGCTGAAGAATACGACAGAGTCAAACTCTCCGTTTTTACTGCCAAACCAGTTGTTGAGGGCATTGGGATTACCGTTATTCCGTTTGTATCCGGTGGTTTCCGATACACTGAAGATGGATATTCCGGCCTCTTGCAGAAGTTTGGATACTTCGTGCTTATCGTCGGTGAGCGAGGTGATGATTAAGAGTTTCATATGGGTAAATGTTTTTTAATATAAGGGGATGAGACCTGACAGGTTTTTAAAACCTGTCAGGTCTGAACTTACTTATTTACTTACTTACTTACTTACTTACTTACTTACTTACTTTCCGGATATTTCTTCCGCATCATTTTGAAATAAAGTAACGGAACTACAATCAATGTCAGCAGCGTAGAGGTAAATGTACCCCCCATCAGCGAGATAGCCAGCCCCTGGAAGATCGGGTCGAACAGGATCACCACAGCACCTAAGGCCACAGCACCGGCAGTCAGCAGAATAGGAGTGGTACGCACAGCACCGGCCTCAATGATAGACTGTTTCAGGGAAATGCCTTCCTCCAGCCGAATATTGATAAAGTCAATGAGCAAGACCGAGTTTCTCACCATTACCCCTGCCAGAGCGATGAATCCAATCATGGACGTGGCGCTGAAGAAGGTTCCCATGATCCAGTGACCAATCACGATACCGATCAACGAAAGCGGAATGGCAGCCAGCATCACGATAGGTACCATGAAATTCTGGAACCAGCCGACAATCAGCATATAGATGATGATAATCACAATCAGGAAGGCGATGCCCAGGTCACGGAATACCTCGTAGGTGATCTGCCACTCGCCATCCCATTTCAGGGTATAGTTATCTTCGAGTTCGGGCTGTTTGCTGTACTCTTCGTTAAGCTTATAACCGGCAGGCACTTTCACCTCTTTGAGTTTATCCGAAATTTTAGTCATGGCGTAGAACGGACTTTCCAGTTTACCCGCCATATCGGCCACCACGTACACCACACGCTTCTGGTCTTTACGGAAGATGCTTTTTTGAGATATATCTTTCTTGATCGTGATTAAATCACTTACCGGTACGGCCATGCCTTGGCGGTTGATGATTTTCAGATTGCTCAGGTCGTTGAGTCCGGCCTTGTCGGCATCACTCAGTTGCAACATGATATTCACCGGTTGGAAGCTGTTGGTACGGTGCAACACTCCTGCGGGCATGCCCGACATGGCGCCTCTTACGGTAGCCACTACCTGTGCCGGAGCAATCCCCATTTTCATCGCTTTTTCTTTATCCACGTCGAAGTTCAGTTCCGGCTGGTCAGCTTCCACCATCCAGTCCACATCCACTACATCTTCCGTTTGGGCTACGATGTGTTTCACCTGATCGGCAATTTTCATCTGCTCGTTGTAGTCCGGACCGTAGATTTCAGCCACCACAGTGGACATCACCGGAGGACCTGGAGGAACTTCCACCACTTTCACGTTGGCATTGTATTTCTTCGCAATGGCCTGAATGGCAGGACGCATTCCCTTCGCAATCTCATGGCTCTGTGCTTTACGCTCTTTTTTATCCACCAGATTCACCTGAATATCAGCTCCGTTTTCGCCGCGGCGCATATCGTAGTGGCGCACCAGACCGTTGAAACTGATTGGAGCTGAAGTGCCCACATAGCCCTGATAGTTGGTCACTAGCGGTTGTTTGGCAATGTAATCCGAAATTTCCTGAGTAACAGCAGCGGTACGCTCCAGCGTAGTGCCTTCAGGCATATCAATCACCACCTGAAACTCATTCTTATTGTCAAATGGCAGCATCTTCACCGGAACCGATTTGGTGTAAAATAGTACCATAGAGCCCAACAGAATGCCCACTGTAACGAGCATAAAGGTCCAACGCTTTTTGCGGTTTTCGAGGAGCGGTACGATGGTCTTGTAGTACAGACGATAGATTTTACTGTCCTCCATCTTGTGTTCTTTGTGTTCCTTGCCCGCTTTCTCTTTTTCTCTCAGGAAAATGTAACCGAGATAGGGAGTCAGGGTCAAAGCGATAATGAGCGAAATCAGCATGGCAATGGAGGCGCCAATCGGCATCGGACTCATGTAAGGCCCCATCAATCCGGACACGAAGGCCATCGGCAATACGGCGGCGATTACGGTGAATGTAGCCAGTATGGTGGGATTACCCACCTCGTTGATGGCGAAGATGGCGGCCTGATGGAACGGCAATCGCTTCATCTTGAAGTGGCGGTGCATATTCTCGGCAATGATGATGGAATCGTCCACCACAATCCCCGTTACAAATACAAGGGCAAATAGCGTAATCCGGTTGAGCGTATAATTGAGGAAATAGTAGGCAAAGAGCGTCATGGCAAAGGTGACCGGAACCGAAAGGAACACCACCAGTCCACCGCGCCAACCCATCGCCAGCATCACAAACAAGGTCACTACGATAATAGCGATAAAGAGGTGCAACAGCAGTTCAGATACCTTCTCGGATGCCGATTCTCCGTAGTTGCGGGTGGTGGTCACCGTTACGTCTTCGGGAATGAGGTCTTTCTTCAGGTGATCCACTTTGCTCAGAATTTGCTCGGAGAGGTGCATAGCATCGGCTCCTTTTTTCTTGGCAATAGCCAATGTTACGGCAGGGTATTCGCCTTTGTACTTCAGTTGGTCTGCCTTACTGGCCGCTCCGTAACCGAAAGTCACGTACTGGCGGGGAGTTTCTGCTCCGTCTTCCACTTTAGCGACCTGACGGAGATAAACGGGCTGGTTGCCGCTAGAACCCACAATCAGATTGGCCACATCATCGGCGCTGCTCAGGAAGTTGCCGGTCTCCACAGAGAATGCGGTGTCGGCTTTCAGCAGATTGCCGGAAGTCATCTGGGCGTTGTTGCCCTGTATTTGCTGGTTGATGGTGAGGAAATCGACGTGATTCTCCGCCATTTTATCTTTATCCAAAACCACTTTCACCTGACGGCTGCGGCCGCCGAGGATGGTAACATTCGCCACGTTGGGAATCTTCTTGATTTCGGTGGTCACCACTTCTGCTAGTTGGGTCAGTGCGTAGTCGCTGCTTTTTTCACTCCAAAGGGTAAGGCTCAAAGCGGGGACATCGTCAATGGCGCGGGTTTTCACCAAAGGCATAGTCACGCCCTGTGGAAATTTATCCATGTTCTTCATGATCTCGTTGTAGAGCTTCACGAGGGAACGTTCGATGTCTTGTCCCACGTAAAACTGTACAGAAACCATTGCCTGACCTTTCATCGAGGTGGAGTAAACGTGCTCCACGCCTTTGATATTCGAGACCACTTTCTCCAGCGGTGCGGAAATGGTGGATTCTACCTCCTGCGGTGATGCGCCGGGGAAACCGATCATGATGTCGGCCATGGGCACATCAATTTGAGGTTCTTCCTCACGGGGTATCAGGTATGTACTGTAAGCTCCTATCAGCAGGAAGGCTATCATCAACAGTACAGTCAGTTTTGACTTTAAAAATGCGTTGGCAATTTTGCCGGATAATCCTTCTTTCATAATTGAGAATTTTGTATTTTAATTGGCTGAAAGCCATTTGTATCATCAGCACAGGGCAACGCCCTGTGTAAAATGTTGTCGAAGAATTTACACCTTGTATGGGCAATCTGTTTTTATTTTGCCCTTTCAGGGCGCGGGTTATCGGGGGATTCTTTTCCCGGGGCGATGCCCCGGGCTGATGTTATGTCAGGCTTTCAGCCTGTTATTTCTTCTCCACTACTTTTACCCCGTTATACAATTTCTCTTCAGCACTAAGCACGAACCGCTCATTCGCATTCAATCCCGAAAGGACTTCGACCTGGTCGCCTGTAACTTTGCCCAAACGTACCCAACGGAGCGACGCCTTGTTTTTGTCCGAAACCACATAAAGGCCGGTCAGCTGGTCGCGGTTGACGATGCTGGCTACCGGAACCTGTATGCTAACGGTTTTTGCGGTTTCTGTTGATTTGCCGGCTACTGTAGCATTGGCGTACATGCCTGAGAGTAACCCTTTTTGCTCATTGGCTGGGATTGCTATTTTTACCACATATTGTCCGCCGGTAGCCTGAGATGATGGGCTTAGCTCTGTTATTTTTCCCCGGAAGCTTTTTCCGATCGATTTGATCTCTACTTGAGTCAAATCACCCTTTTTGATCTGATTGATGTCCCTTTCCGAAACCGTTGCACTGAGACGAAGCAGACCGTTCTGTTCCAGAATCAGCAAAGGCATTCCCGGATTAGCCATACTACCTTCGTCGGCCAGCTTTTGGGTAATCACACCTGAGAAAGGAGCGGTAATATTAGTATAACTCAGCATCGCGTTTACCTCTTTCAATCCCTGACGGGCCGCTTCGAGGTTCGATTTGGCTGCTGTATATTGCAGGGTAATGTTTTCCATCTCTTTGTCCGATGCGCTTTGCTGTTTGTGCAGGGCCTGGAAGCGGTTGTAATCCTTTGCTGCATTTTTGAAAGCGGCTTCGGCAGCGGTAATCATCGCAACGGCCTGTGCTTTCTTTGCCTGAATGTCGTTGCTGCTGATGGTGGCGAGCAGAGCGCCTTTTTGCACGCGATCGCCTACCTTTACCCTTATGGAGGAGATGTAACCCATCACGCGGGTGCTGATGTTGGCGGTATTTTCTGATTCGAGTTTGCCACTGAGCTGAATGCCGGAACCGTTGTTGCCGGATGGTGTGGCGATAACGACTGAGACTGGTTTGGTTTCTTCAGCTGTTGCTTCTTTTTCTTTGGATGAACAGCTGGTCATTCCGATGACGGCTGTCAGTAGTGCTGTGGATATGAGTGATTTTTTCATAATGTTATAGACCCCCTAAATCCCCCGTCCCGATAGTTATCGGGAGGGGACTTGCAGGAATGCTGTTGTTGAATTGTTATATTTATTGATTATTCGAAGTCTTCATTTTCAAATCCTCAAATTTGCTAATCTCCTAATCATCTGGCACCGAGAAATTCCAGATAAGCCAGTGTCAGGTTGTTACCATAGATGGCCTGTGCGAGCGAAAGCTTCTGTTGCAGGAGTTGAGAGTGAGCCATGAGCAAATCGGTAGTGGAGACCAAGCCCTCGTTATATCGATCCTGCAGGATGCGTAGCGACTCTTCCGCCTGTGCCACCGATACGTTTTGGCGGTTGATCTCGGCCAGCAGATCCATGCGGTCGCGGTGCGCTTTGTTAAGTTCGAGTTGGCTCTGGTCGGTCTGCTGACGAAGCTGTGTGCTGACCTTTTCGAGTTCAGCCTTGCTGGAGTTTATTTTGTGGTAGTTGTTGAGCCCGTTGAAGATGGTCCACGAAACTTTCAGTCCCACCAGGTAAGAGTTGGCATTGAAACGATCCATCTTGTAGTCGTTGAGCTGGTAACTACCGAATGCATTCAACTTCGGATAACAACTCATTTGTGCTGCTTTGACCATCATCGAAGAGGCTTCGGCTGCTTTTTGGAGCGCCATCAGGTCGGAGCGGGCAGGGGAGACCTCGGTGGCAACGGATGATGTCTCATTTTCCAAAGTCAACGAATCCACCTGATAAATACCGCCTACCGGTTCACCCATTGTGAGCGCCAGGGCTTCCGACGCACTGCTGACGTTGCTTTTTGCTTTGGTCAGGTAGCTCTCGACAGTTGCCACATTCACCTGCACATTGAGCAGATCGGATTTCTTGATCAATCCCTGCTCGAAGTATCGGCGGGTATTGGTTTCAATCCTTTTGGCGTTTTGCAGCGATTCTTCCAGTACTGATACCGAACGGTTGGCCAGTTGCAGCGTGAGGTAGGCTTTCGTAACATCAAACTGCACAAACTCCTGCGTGCGCTTGTGCTTGTATTGGTAGAGCTCTTTCTGCTTGCGGGCTGCGGCACGTTGGAAGT
>JAUZOF010000222.1 GCA_030706585.1 Bacteroidota bacterium | reverse complement strand
CAAAATAGCAACATTAAGAAATTCCCGTGGAGGAAATGTACCCGATGTCGTAAAGGTAGCCGTTGACTGCGAAGCGTTTGGCGCTGACGGGATTACAGTACACCCACGCCCCGATGAACGTCATATCCGTTATGCGGATGTTCACGCTTTAAGACCGGTTATCAAGACTGAATTCAACATTGAAGGTTATCCTTGCAAAGAGTTTGTTGATTTGGTATTGAAGGTGAAGCCCGCACAGGTAACTTTGGTGCCTGATGCGCCGGATCAGATCACCTCCAATCACGGTTGGGATACCGATAAGAACTATGACTTTCTGGTAGAAGTGATTGATCGATTCAAATCAGCCGGGATCCGTACATCCATTTTTGTGGATCCGGATGTGAATATGGTAGAATATGCAGCTAAGATCGGTACTGACCGTATCGAGCTCTATACTGAGCCTTACGCAACGATGTATCCCAAAAACAAGGATGAAGCAATTGCTCCCTTCGTTGAAGCTGCCATACTGGCCCGCAAACTGGGTTTAGGCCTGAATGCCGGTCACGATTTGAGCCTTGAAAACCTGAACTGGTTTTACAAAAATATCCCCTGGACAGAAGAGGTCTCTATTGGTCATGCATTGATTGCTGATGCATTATATCTGGGTCTGAAGACTACTATTCAGAAATACAAAGAGTGTTTGCGTTAATCTCTCGCTGATTTACGTATGGAAGAAAAACAAACAAGGTTATACGGAGCTTTAGGTTCCATGTTTCTGCACCTGGTCATCTTTGCCCTAATGTGGTGCTTCGGACTATCTCATATTATTCAACCCAAGGAAAATGAGGGGATTGAGGTGATGTTGGGAAATGTGGAGCAGGCGAGTGGTAGATTTGCACCCGGTGAGATAAAGCCTCAGGCGCAGGAAGCGGTGGATGTTTCAACACCGCGTCCGGTTGTAAAAGCGCAATCGGCTCCCGTGTTGACCCAAAATAACGAAGAGTCAACTGAAATGCTCGAGCAAAAGAAAAAATTGCAAGAGCAGCGTCAGATGGATTTACTCAAACAGCAGGAGGAAAATCGTCTTCGTGAACAGGAAAGAGCCCGTCAGGCCGAACTACAACGCCAGCAAGCTGTTAAGCAGCAAAAGATTAATGAGATCAATAAGAAGATGAGCGGCGCTTTTGGTAGCGGAGGTAATGCAGGTAGCAGCGGGACGGCAGCTTCAGGTAAAGGTTTCATGGGAAGCCCTACCGGGAATTCAACCAAAGGTGCGGTGTCAGGAGTCGGGGGAAACGGTTCTTCTGTTTCGTATTCATTATCCGGGAGAAGTGTTAGCGGAGTTTTGTCACGTCCCAGTTATAGTGAACAGGTAGAAGGTAAAATTGAAGTTGAAATCGTTGTTACCCCTGAAGGTAAAGTTATTTCAGCCGATATTGATATAGCCCATTCTTCAATTGCCAGCTCTTCCATGCGCCAGGCGGCAAGACGGGCGGCATTGCAGACCCGCTTCAATAATATTGATTCCAATGAAAATCAGATGGGTACGATTACCTACGTCTATCGTCTTACCCGCTGATTAATCCTTTTACATAAATAAATCCCCGTTTGGGGAGGACTATCAACCTTAATAAATCAATGCACAATGAAAAAATGCTATGTTTTTCTGGCAGAAGGATTTGAAGAAACTGAAGCTATTACCATTATTGATGTTTTGCGACGAGGTCAGCTAATTGTTGATATTGTCTCCATCACTGGCAAGAAAGAGGTGACAGGTGCACACGGAATCAAGGTTTTAGCCGAAAAACTTTTTGAAGAAACCTCATACGAGGATGGTACAATGCTCATCCTGCCCGGAGGAATGCCCGGTTCCAATAATCTGAATAGTCACTCAGGCCTGAAAAAACTTATCCAATCCTATGATGAGGCCGGAAAATATCTGGGGGCTATCTGTGCTGCACCACTGGTATTTGGAGGATTAGGTTTGTTAAAAGGCAAGGAAGCCATCTGTTATCCCGGATTTGAGGATAGATTGGTTGGCGCAACTATATCAGATAAAAATACTGTCTTTGCCGGCAGGGTAATTACTTCCAAAGGAATTATCAGCGCAGTAGAATTCGGACTCGCCATTGTAAAAGAGTTACAGGGAGCTGAAATTTGCCGAAATGTAGCTGATGGATTATTGGTGGAGTAGTTAAAATAGAACGATAATTTTAAATTCGTTCTTTAAATCTTTTTGTATTACAATCATTTGTCTATTTTTGTGTGTTGAATCCGGATCAGAATGACTGATGAACAAAAAAAACTGCTGAATAATTTCGAAGCCCGGGTAAGGCAACTCATGCTTCTCTGCGAATCGCTGAGGGAAGAAAACGCCTTGCTCAAGCGCACTGTTGCGCAAAAGGAAGAGGAGATTCTGGTGGTGGAAAGTTCATACAAAGAGCTTCTTTCCAGATATGACAACCTGAAGCTGGCACAAGGTATCGCCATGAGCGAGGAAGAACGCAGAAATGCAAAGGCCAGATATACCAAATTAGTGCGGGAAATCGATAAATGCATCGCATTACTAAACGAATAAGATGCATATGGACGATAAAATGACCATCAAACTGAATCTGGCGGGTAAAGAGTACCCTCTGCGCATAGAGCGTGAAGAGGAGCAAAATATGAGACTCGCCGCGAAACTCCTGGATAGCAAACTGTCGCAATACCAGGGGCATTTTGATGATAATAAATTGGATGTGAAAGACTTTCTTTCTTTTGTTGCCCTACAGTTTGCGTATGAATACGTGAAGCTGAACGAAGATAAAAGTATTGAACCACTACTTGAGAAAATCCAGGATTTAAATACAGACCTGGAGTCTTTCCTGAGATAAAGTAGATTTTATAACCGAGATATTGTACCTGCACTACATTTTGGGTAATTCTTTACCTGAAGTGATAGTGCTTTTTTTATAACAATTAAATACTTAATACTCAAATGCTTGAATTATTGATAGGAATTGCATGCTTAATCGTGGGTGGCGTCGCTACCTGGATTAGCACGAAATTTATCTTCAAGACACGCTTCGAGGGGATTCTGGAAGAAGCCAGAAAAGAAGCAGAAGTGATCAAGAAGAATAAATTGCTTGAAGTAAAGGAGAAGTTCATCAATCTGAAAGCCGATCTGGAAAAACAGGTTACAGCACGTAACGCTAAAATTCAGTCTGTCGAAAGTAAACTGAAACAGCGTGAAACACAGATTAATCAGAAGCAGGATGAATTGCAAAAGAAAACTTCAGAAGCTGAAACACTGAAGGAATCACTTGAAAATCAACTGGCTGTTGTTGACAAAAAACAGCAGGAAGTGGATAAAATGTACCGCGAAGAGATTGAACGTCTGGAATCTATCTCTGGTCTTTCGGCTGAAGAGGCGAAAGATAAACTGGTTGAATCTTTGAAGGAAGAAGCTAAAACAGCTGCCGCTTCGTACATCAATGAAATCATGGATGAAGCTAAAATGACTGCTAACAAAGAGGCTAAACGTATTGTGATCCAATCGATTCAACGCGTAGCCACTGAAACGGCCATTGAAAATGCGGTTACTGTATTCCACATTGAATCAGATGAAATCAAAGGCCGTATCATCGGTCGTGAAGGACGAAATATTCGTGCTCTGGAAGCAGCTACCGGTGTTGAAATCATCGTGGATGATACTCCGGAAGCAATTGTACTTTCCGGTTTTGACCCGGTTCGCCGTGAGATTGCCCGCCTGGCTCTTCACCAACTGGTAACAGATGGACGTATCCACCCGGCTCGTATCGAAGAGGTGGTGGCAAAAGTCCGCAAACAGGTGGAAGAGGAGATTATCGAAACCGGTAAACGTACTACGATTGACTTGGGTATTCACGGATTACATCCTGAGTTGATCCGCATGGTCGGTAAAATGAAATACCGTTCTTCTTACGGTCAGAACTTGTTGCAACACTCCCGCGAGACAGCTAACCTGTGTGCGATCATGGCTGCTGAGTTAGGTCTGAATGTGAAGAAAGCTAAGCGTGCCGGTCTTTTACATGATATTGGTAAAGTACCTGATGATGAGCCGGAATTGCCACACGCATTGCTGGGTATGAAACTGGCTGAGAAATACAAAGAGAAACCGGATATCTGCAACGCGATCGGTGCTCACCACGATGAAGTGGAGATGACCAGCCTGTTGGCTCCGATTGTACAGGTTTGTGATGCTATCTCAGGTGCTCGTCCTGGTGCTCGCCGTGAGATCGTAGAAGCTTATATTAAGCGTCTGAATGACCTTGAGCAACTGGCTCTTTCTTATCCGGGGGTATTGAAAACCTACGCTATCCAGGCAGGACGCGAATTGCGCGTAATCGTGGGTGCGGATAAGATTGACGATAAAGAAACAGAAAGCTTGTCAAACGAAATCGCTAAACGTATTCAGGATGAAATGACCTATCCGGGTCAGGTGAAGATCACCGTAATCCGTGAAACACGTGCGGTAAGCTTCGCGAAATAAGACTTACTTTTCGAGAATAAACACATAAGATATCAGACAAGAATCTTTGGTATTAAAGATTTATTCCGAATTTGAAACAGTATAGGTTTGAGGTTTATAATATAGTTCGACAGCAAAATCAGATGAAAAAGGACTGAAAACCATATAGATACTGATAAATATAAAATGTTGAGATAGTCAAAAGAGATTTACTTTCCTTTTGGCTATCTCTTTTTCTTTTTGAATGTTTGCTGAGTTTTCCCGATATTATAATTATTACTTTTGTAATGAGTATTAGTTATACTAGAAAACCAGCTAAATCAACAATCCTTCATCTTATGATACTGACAGCGCTATTACAAGAGATTGATTCCCTTAAAGTAAAGCTCAATAATGCCAGGCCTTTACCTGTTGAAGCCTTGCAAAAGATAAAAGAAGCTTTAGAGATGGAATATACCTATGAGAGTAACCGGATTGAAGGCAATACATTGACCTTGCAGGAAACCGCGCTGATTGTCAGTGAAGGGGTTACAATCGGGGGGAAGAGCATGAGGGAGCATTTGGAGGCAATCAATCATGCTCAGGCCGTTGAATTTATCAAAGACATCGCATGCGCAGATATTGAGATTACGGAACGGACGATTAAAGAGATACATGCTGTCATTTTGCACGGAATACAAAAAGAGCAGGCCGGTAAATACCGGAATGTTCCCGTGATGATTGTGGGAAGCCGACACATACCGCCTCAGCCCTATTTAATAGATATACAAATGGAGGCATTTATCACAGAATACAACCGGATGAGAACTGAGCAAATACACCCGGTTATCATTGCAGCCTACCTTCACGATGAGCTGGTAAAGATTCACCCCTTTGTAGATGGTAACGGCAGAACCTCCCGTCTCTTGATGAATCTTTATTTACTTTCGCACGGTTACACTATCACTATTCTGAAAGGGGATAATGAGACAAAGCTGGCATACTATGAAGCGCTGGAATTAAGCCATACCCAAGGCGATCCGGAACCGTTTTATTTGCTTGTGGCTAATGCTGTAAAAAACTCTTTGCAGTCTTATTTGCAAATAATTGGAGATTAATTCCGGAGATGCTAATGCTATTGTTGATTAGAGAATTACAGATTGCGGAAAATCTTTGTATCTTTGTATAAGGAAATCACGCTAAACGGTTATACAGTTACTAGTTTGTTGTATGTATAAAGCTGTAAATGTGGCTTTTTTCTGATTATCAATTTGATAAATTCAGGGGCTGTCTGGATTTGACGTTCACAAATACTTTTAAGGCAAAAAAGAGCCGATAAATAGAAATTAAAAGTCACTGAAATACAGTATGATACATGGTGTGGAGATAACCAAGAGCGATTAACCTTGCTTTTGGTTATCTCTTTTTTTGTGGTTTTTTGTTACCAGTTTGTTACTCGATTATTTTATTTGTTACTTTTGTAATGAGTAACAAACAGCATGAGTAATGAAAAAAGAGAAAGGCCAGCTCAAAGTAAAAGAGCCTATCAGGCTCAGGGCTAAAAAGCTTGCAAATGGCAATCAAAGTCTTTATCTGGAAAAGTATGAAGGCTATGAGGTTATAGGCAAGGATGAGACAGGCAAAGACAAAATCAAAACCAAAAAGAGCTATAAATTTTTGTACCTGTATCTGATTCCTGAGAAAACCAAAGCCGACAAAACGGCCAATGAAAAGACTTGGGATTTAGCTCACAAAATCAAAGCTCAAACGATTGTTGATATTCAAATCAATGATTCCGGTCTGGCTATAAAAAAAAAGACTAAAGTCAATCTGATAAGCTATGTTGAACAGATTGCTAAAAAAGCTTTGGCTGACACTAACAACAAGCGGAGTGAATATTATACCTACAATTCATTATCCTACCACCTAAAAGCCTATAAAGGCGACAGCTGGAACATTAACGATATAGATAAGCAATATATTTATGGATTTATTGAGTACCTTAAAACGGCTAAAAATGGCAATTTTGAGGGAAAAGAAGAACAGCCCACCATTTCCAAAAACACTGCACACAAGTTATTTGCCAAGTTTAATACAGCATTGAAAAAGGCGGTCATTGATGATATTATCACTGAAAACCCGATGCAAAAGGTAGATGATAAAACAAAACCCAAAACAGCCCCCAGCAAAAGGGAATATCTGACACTGGATGAGATTAAAAAACTGATTGATACCGATTGCAAAAGGCCGGATATAAAAAACGCTTTTCTCTTTTGTTGCTTAGTCGGGGTAAGATTCCAGAACGTTAAAAATATCAAGTTTGCCGATATAGTTGAGGAAGATACTGGCGTTGTATTGAAATACAAACAGATTAAGACCGGAACGTTTGAGAATTTGCCTATTAGTGATGAGGCTTTAAAGTTTGTTCCTGATAGAACCGAGTTTAAACCGGAGGACAAAATATTTCATTTACCAAAAAATGAAACCACAAACGATGTAATCAGAGAGTGGACAGCCGCCGCCGGGATAACAAAAGATATAACTTTCCATTGCAGCCGACACACAGCCGCCACATTGAATCTGTCCTTAAATACTCCTATTGAAACAGTATCAAAGCTTTTAGGTCATACCAAAATAGCTACAACTCAGATTTATGCCAAGATTATGGATAAGAAT
>JAUZOF010000221.1 GCA_030706585.1 Bacteroidota bacterium | reverse complement strand
TTCCACCATCAGGAAAAATCCTTTCTTGTTGTTGCTCAGTCTTTTCATCGCCAATTCGACTGCGGAAGGTAAATAGTCACGACCTTCACTTGCTTTTTTCGGATGGTCTTCGGCCAAAAGAGTTAACAGGGGGCTTTTCACCGGAGCTTTTGCAGCCTCGTTCATCGAGTAGGCCACGGTATATCCGGCCTGTTTCAGTTCGTTGGAGAGGTTGCGTCCATCGGTGCGTTTTTCAAAATCATTGATTCCTCCGCCGATAGCTACATCTACTCCCGATTTAGGGAACCAGCTGGCAATTTCCTGAGTAGAATTACGACTTCCTGCATGGGCATAAAAGGTTGCAGGGGTAGCATGTGTCAGGTTGCAGGTGACAACGATCCCGGTAGAGAGGCCGTTCTTTTCTGCAACTGACAAGATGGATTGCACAGGAACTGTATCCGGTGTAACGCCAATCATCCCGTTGTTGGTTTTAACGCCGCAAGCGATAGCGGTACCTCCGGCTGCCGAGTCGGTAATGTAATTGTTTGCAGAATAGGTCTTTTCGATGCCGGTGTATGGGAACTTAGCCATGTTCAGGTTATTTCCGGTAACAGTCAATGCCGCTTGTACCTGGTTGAATCCCATTCCGTCACCAATCATGACGATGATATTTTTTACTTTCTGAGCAAATGAATCGGTCGTGTTGACCATGAACAGGCAAGCCAACAACAGCATTCCTGTCTTAAATGTGTTTCTCATTTTAAGAACAATGTGATTTCGTTTGGAATTTTCTTATTCAAGTGTATCAATAATCTTCTTGATCTCTTCGTCTGTTTCGTGAAGCGTTTTCTTGCAGAATGTAAGTAGCTCGGTAGAGCGGGCAACCAAACTTTTGAGTTGGTCGATTTCCACTTCATCGTTTTGCAGCTTGCGGACGATGTCTTCCAGTTCTTTTACCGCTTCGGTATATGTTGTCTTTTTTGCCATAAGTGTAATGGTTTTATTTTCAATGCGGGCAAAGTTAGTTTTTATATCTGTTCCAAATAAAACAGGTGTGGTAAATTAATAGAAATTTAATATGTTACTAACCTCCAAGGTTTTCAAAACCTTGGAGGTTTAGCCACAAAAAAAGCGGAACCGTTTAAAGTCCCGCTTTGTATAATATTAGAAATGGATTATACCAATCCCTCGATTTCTACCATTTCGTTTACATCTGCATGGTAATCCACCTCTTTGAATCCGAAACCGAAAAGGTTCTTGAAATCTTTGGTGTAGCCTTTCAGGTCACCGATGTGCTTAAGCGATTCGGTTGTCGCATCTTGCCACAAACGGGTAACCTCTTCCTGTACATCTTCGCGTAATTCCCAATCGTCAATGCGGATACGGTTCGCTTCGTCAGTCGGGATATGTCCGTTTACGAAGAGACGGTCAGCATACAGGCGCTGGATTTGCTCTATACAACCTTCGTGGATTCCTTTCTCTTTCATGATTTTGTACAGGATAGAGATGTACAACGGAATCACAGGAATTGCAGAGCTAGCCTGGGTTACCAATGCTTTGTTTACCGAAACATACGCTTTCCCGCCTTTAGCCTGAAGTTTTTCAGTAATAGCAGCAGCTGTTGCTTCGAGGTGATCTTTTGCACGACCGATTGTACCTCTTCGGTAGATTGGCTCGGTAACAGAAGGACCAATGTAAGAATAAGCCAGTGTCAGCGCGTTAGGAGCCAAAACATCAGCTTTGATCATTGCGTCGATCCACATTCCCCAGTCTTCACCACCCATTACGGCTACGGTGTTTTCGATCTCGTCCTCGTTGCAAGGGTCGATTGAAACTTCAGAAATGACGCCGGTGTGGAAATCAACGGTTTTATTTGAATATGGAACACCGATTGGTTTCAATACCGAACGGTGGGTAACGCCTGTTACCGGATTTGTACGAACCGGTGCTGCAAGGCTATAGATGACCATATCCACCTGGCCGAGATCAGCTTTAATCAGGTTGATGGTTTTTTCTTTTATTTCGTTTGAGTAAGCGTCTCCGTTGATGCTTTTAGCATAAAGTCCGGCTTTGATTGCTTCTTGCTGGAACGCGGCCGTGTTATACCAGCCCGGAGTAGCTGTTTTACCTTCCTGTGGTTCTTTTTCGAAGAATACCCCGATAGTAGCAGCATCTGAACCAAAAGCGCTGGTGATTCTCGATGCGAGACCGAAGCCGGTAGAGGCACCGATTACCAAAACTTTCTTCGGACCGTTGATGGCTCCTTTCGATTTTACATATTCGATTTGGTTAAGCACGTTCTGTTCACAACCTTTCGGGTGAGCGGTAAGGCTGATGAATCCGCGCATTCTTTGTTTAATGATCATAATATGATTTGGTCTTATTTATTTCAAAACATAGTGCACGATTACCCGTTTCTGTAATTTGCGGGTGCAAAAGTAATATTATTTTACCGAATTGCCAGCTAAGGAGTTAAACAAGCTCCTGTATTCTGATAATTCTTTATGTAAAAGTGTACAAATCCGGGTATTGAATGGATTATACTTCAAGTCAAGGAGATAAATTCTCTGAAAAATTTTCCCTGCTCATATTCCGTTTTCCGGAATAAATCTCTATTTTTGGACGTATGGTCTTATGTGAAAAACTATCAAATAAACTTTCTGTACCAACTGTTTTTCAATCTGGTTAGCGAATAGCTTTCATAAATATTTTGAGCCATGAAAACACTCATCCCTTTTTCGGATATACTGATATATCTTCCTTCATCTACTCGTTTTCAGTGGGGCAGAACAGAAAAAGACCTGCTTAATGAACGCCGGCTTATTCAGCAATGTCTCATTGAAAATTCATTGATGCCACTCTATCGCCGTACTGAAGAGTTTCTGGATAGAGACGGGTATAAACAGTTACTGGAATGCTTTGCAGCGCTGCGATTGAAGCTGGCTGATGAGTATGAAATCGATGTGGTGGATCGCTCTATGGAGCAAAACCGCTTTGAAATTGCCCATACGTTGTTCCAGCGTGATCCGTCGAATCCCATCCGACATTTGATGCACAATGCCACTGAAACCTGGTTTTTTTATTCTCTGGAAATGAATCTCGACCCTACAATGATTTCCGACGAAGCCGATCGCTGGATAGAGCGGGAGCATATCAAAAGGGTACTGGGGATCGTGGAGTGCCCAAACGAACACAACAACCGGTTGCTTGAGGAGCTGATTGACAACTCACACCTGGGCGGTGAGCTGCGTATCTACTTCCGGGCGCCATTGTTTAATCTGATCAGAGAGAATACCGATTTCAACGTTGTGCATATCCTGGGGCCGGAAGTCTTTATCGCCGTCGTTAACAGCAAGGAGCGAACCGGCTACGACATTACCTTGCCGATGGACCTCACCATTCCTTTTATCCGCAAAGATTTGTATTTCGACCAGGCAATGCACTACAGTTATATCGATGATTTGCATAGCAAGGATATCGAGCACTGGAATGATAACACCTCGTTTATTCCATTGGTGAAATATTCCGGTGATTAAGATCTTATACTCAAAAGTAAAATGAAATTCACAAAGACGGGACATTTTTGACGCGCAGAGTGGAGTTGCCGACTATTGTCTCTTACATCAAGCTATTGATGGTTGCAACAAATTCCAGGTTAAACAGCTTGAGATTGAGTTCCATCAGACGGAATCCATCTCCCGATAAATCCACAATCTTAGGATAATATTTTACAGCCAGTTCTTTGGTCTTTAGGTGTATCTGCTCCGCCAGCTCTTTGTTTTTGGTTGTTTGAATGGCTTTGGCATAGTATGCCCGTAATGCAGCCAGATCTTCGGTTTTCCTGAAATTGGGATAACTTTCATCCTTATCCAGTACTGTATGTGTAATGCTCAATGCCGCAATTGCAAATTGACTCAGCAGTTCGTTGAATTCGTCAGTGCGGATAAATGCCGGATAAAGCAGCCGGATGATGGCTATGATTTCGGCCTCAAACTCTTCCTTAAACGTATTGTAGAACTTATCCACCTTTTTGAACTCTTCCAGAAATTGCGATCTTCTTTCCTCGTTGTCAAATATTCTCATTGTCTGGTTTTTGCTGTAATATAATCAATTTGATTGGAATGAGGTGTTGTTCGTGTGAAAATGTCTAGCGAAAGTTCGGTTTTGTAGGTTAAGGCGAAATGAAACAGAGTGCAATAGGGATAGCCTGAATGATACAGTTTTTACACACTTTCGACCATCTCTTTATAGACTATCGCGATTTGTAATAATCTGCTGGGTCTTCTTTTACCGCGACCGATAGGGTGGTTTGCAATGATTGTATTGACTTTTTTTCGTAACAGAGCCACGAGTAATATATCCGAAGAATTATCATCTAACGTAATATCTATGTTATTGTCAATGATATATTTTTTCAGTTTATTGTATTCGATCTCAGCAATCTGTTTTAAAGTTTCTCCATGAGAAGTCAATGCCTTGTTGATTGTTTGAGGGGATGTCAGTTTCAAAAGGAGCAGTTCTTCATAAAGTTCACCGGCATTATTTGCGAAAGAGGATTCGCCTTTCAGCTCTTCACGCATACGAATGACGAAATCATGAACATCGTCAAAGTCACCGGTCCTTTCTTTGAGTCGTTCATCGGTGGCTTCCAGTAATCTTTTGATGGTTGTGTCCCCTGATTTGGTGATTAACCCCAACTGGTCAAGGAGTTCTGATTCCTGTTCGGAAATGATTCCGCTCAAAGGTTTGTATTGTAAATCGTGCTCAATTTCATTATATACATGGGCAAGCAGACTGCAAACCTGGATCTCGCAGGTTGTATTCTTCAGATTCTCGTTTTCACCAATCAGGTATTCATCCGGCAAATAAACCTGGCAATGAGTAGCCCGGTAGTGTTTGCCTTTCTCCGATTTATCTTTTGCTTTTATAATCGGTTGATTACCTTTATCCTTTCCGATAAAAGCCTGCCGTATTTCTTCCACCACCTTTTCTCTGTCAGATTCCAGATAGGTGATTATTCTTACACCGGCTAAATCGCTGATTTGATCAAACACCTCATCTACTGTAGTCAGTGTTTTGTGCTTTCGTAGTTTTTCCTGGAAGCTATTCGGATCTTTGGCCCGTCTCTGTACGGTTGCTCTGATGGTTAGTTTCTTTTGAACGATCTCATTGCAGATAAGATAGACAAGGTCTGCCAGTTTCTTGTATCTGTCATATTCACGATAATATCTGGCAACCGCTATTTCTATAATATTTTCATCCATCACTTTTGGTGTTTGAAAGCGTTTGTAATCGGTAGTTATGATTTAAACGCTGGATGGAATTGGTTTGTTTCTCGCAGAATAATATTGGGTGAATCGAAGGGGAGGGAATAGAAGACTTACGCAATAATCGATTTTTTCTGAAAGTAAATGATTATGCTGTTTGTAGCATTGAAAATGCTTATAATAAAGCAAGGGCGGATCACAGATCACGCCCTGACGGTTTATTATTTTTGGTGCGGTTGTATATCCGGTGCGACGGAAGGTTCTTTTTGGGTGATTATTCTTTTTCCGGTGAAATCATTTTATATACAAGGCCGGCTAATATTGCTCCGATAACAGGAGCGACAATAAATAACCAAAGTTGCTCAACAGCCCAGCCTCCGACAAATACTGCCTGGCTGATACTTCTTGCAGGATTTACAGAAGTGTTGGTTACTGGTATGCTGATTAAATGAATTAGCGTTAATCCTAATCCGATTGCAATCCCGGCAAAACCTTTAGGCGCTTTGGAATGGGTGGCACCCAGAATAATAATTAAGAACATAAAGGTCATTACTATTTCAGTAGCAAATGCGGCAAGCAGGCTATATCCCCCCGGTGAGTGTTCCCCATATCCATTTGCTGCAAATCCTCCGATTTCAAATCCGGGCTTACCACTTGCTATTACAAACAAAATTGCCGCCCCTGTTATTCCGCCCAATATTTGAGCAATGATGTAAGGGAGTAGTTCTTTCTTGTCAAAGCGACCGCCAGCCCAGAGCCCGAGCGATACTGCCGGGTTTAAATGGCATCCGGAAACATGTCCTACTGCATAAGCCATTGTCATAACGGTTAATCCAAAAGCAAATGCTACACCTACAAATCCAATTCCTAGTTCGGGATACGCAGCTGCTAAAACTGCACTTCCACATCCTCCTAAAACCAACCATAAGGTCCCGATAAATTCGGCTGCTAATTTTTTCATGATTTCTCCTTTTATTAGATATATTAAAAACGCGGTTTTTAGTCCGTGATTATTTGGATTTCAAATATTGAGAATGTTCTTGAAAACAACTAATAGATTGATCGCTACCTAAATAAACAAAAAAAAGCAAACCTTGTTCTGGTTTGTCCTTTTCTGTTCATCGGGATATACCGTAGAAAGCTCACACAGTTGGCGAGAAACAACGTTGAGTGGATGTTAATTGCAATCTCGCCTTTTTAGTCACGCAAGGACTTTAAATTTACAACAACCAATTCTTACTCTGTAAATAAATGCTTTAGCTTTTTGTCGCATTACAAATGCTTATAAAAAGAAAGGGCGGATCATATCCCGATCTTTGTCGGGGTTCGCCCAGACAGTTCTTTATTTTTCTACGTTTTATATCTGGTGCGAAGGTTACCTTAGATCTTATTTTTCGTTGTCAATTTTAGATGAGCTGACAAGAATAGCTCCCGCCACTCCACATAATCCCAATAGAAGCTGAACCTTTCCATAGCTATCTTGATGTATTACTGCCCAACATTCAGTTATTTCTCTATTAATATAACCACCATTTTCCGAAATAAGAGAAGAGGCTATATAGCTTTCAATGAACCACATTATAAGTGCTATAATAGGAATGGCGATTAAGATTAACCCTAAAACAATTTTGAACTTCGTGAAGCTTTTCATGATGGCTGATTTGAATTTATTTTCTCTTGGTATTTCTAACGTTATAAAGCTTTGCCTTGATCTGATCTCTTGTTGCATTTGTTTTATATTTATCGTATGGCTAATGCTCATAATAAAGAACGAGTGGATCACAGATCACGCCCTGACCGTTCATTATTTTTGTACGGTTATATATCTGATGCGACATTTGGAGGTTTGAAATTCATAATCTGAAATGTTTATCTTGTTCTACGTAAAAGGAAATATTCTGTCGACAATTAAGAAACAATTAATGTCGTTATT
>JAUZOF010000220.1 GCA_030706585.1 Bacteroidota bacterium | reverse complement strand
TCGCTCATAATACAAAGATGGAACGAAACTCTTCACTCGGAGATTTATCGCTGATTCCTGAAGGCTTTACAATTCCTCAGAATGAAAGCTGGGCAGGCTCACCTGCCGCTAAAACAGGCATAAATCCGAAGCAAAGCAGCCGCGATTTATGGTCAGCCCGAAACTTTGTATTATTTACACTTAGCATCTTCATTATCCCATTGATTACTATGGTAGCTTATTTCCCTGGGATGATGCTGATTACCCACCTGGATTATGCATCCGAAAACTACCATTTCCTTTGGT
The DNA here is from genome assembly GCA_030706585.1 of Bacteroidota bacterium. Classification (GTDB taxonomy): domain Bacteria; phylum Bacteroidota; class Bacteroidia; order Bacteroidales; family UBA7332; genus CAXXIC01. The sequence goes on along the minus strand of JAUZOF010000220.1, from coordinate 6,908 downwards.
TAACCATCGGGGTCGGCGTTTCATTCGTTGTGCTTCTGACTGTCATTATTACTATCTTAAAATGGCTGATGCTGGGTAATATTAAAGAAGGTAGATATCCGGTCGATTCGCTGTTCTATTACAAGAAATGGTTCTTTGACCAATTGATGAAGCTAAGTCTTCAGGTAATCGGAACGCTTTACACCACACTTTACCTTCAGATTTGGTTTAGGATGCTTGGAGTCAAAATGGGTAAACGGGTAGAGATTTCTACGGTTGAGTTTATTTCTCCCGATTTGCTGGTAACCGGTGATGAATGTTTTCTGGCAGACTCGGTTTCTGTGGGTGCATCACACGTGCGAAACGGATATATTACCATTGCTAAAGCACACATCGGCAATCGTACTTTTGTTGGGAATAGTGCTGTCATCAGCCCCGGAACACAGTTGGGTGACGATGTTTTGGTTGGGGTTTTATCCAAAGTCAATGACGAGAATCTTCCGGCTAAAGACGGGACTTCCTGGTTTGGTTCTCCGGCGGTTTATTTACCCAAACGGGATATAAACAAAGACTTCTCCGCCAAACAAACCTATAAACCAACCCGAAGCCTGTTCGTACAACGTTACGCTATCGAATTCTTCCGGGTTACACTGCCGGCAACCCTTTTTATCACCTGTGCCGCACTGATTACAAACGTCGTATCTTATCTTCAGGTGGAGAAAGAGCTTTGGGAATTGTTCCTGGTTTTCCCATTCTTATATTTTGGAGCAGCATTATTGGGAACCCTCATCACGGCCTTCCTGAAATGGATTATTATCGGTGAATATAAGCCATCGAAAAAACCGCTATGGAGCAACTATGTATGGCGTAGCGAGTTGATTACCGGTATTTATGAAAACTTCCTCGTCTTGTTTTTCCTGAATATGCTTACCGGAACTCCTTTTATCAAATATCCGTTACGTATGCTAGGGTGCAAGATCGGAAAGAAAGTGTGCATATTCACTACACAAATTACGGAATTTGACCTGATTAAAATGGGAGATTATGCTGTCGTCAATGACAACTGCACATTACAAACCCACCTTTTTGAAGACCGGGTAATGAAGATGTCTTACGTTGATATTGGAAAAGGGTGTAGTATTGGAGGAATGTCGGTCGTGCTTTATGACTCAAAAATGGAAGACCAATCGGTACTGGAACCGCTTTCTGTACTGATGAAAAGCGAAACGCTTCCGGGCAACTCGGTTTTCGTCGGTGCTCCAGCTAAAAACGTATAATTAAAAAGATGGGCTCAGATCGGAATGATCTGAGCCCATCTTTTTTCTCAGGCAAGCTTCTTTTTCAGCTTAAACATGAATTCCAAACCTCCTTCAGGCCGGTTCTTGGCCGAAATCTCGCCTTTGTGGAAAAGAACTGCATTTTTCACGATCGCCAATCCTAAGCCAGTCCCCCCTATTTTCCTTGAACGGCCTTTATCGACACGATAAAAACGTTCAAACAAACGATTCAAATGCTCTTCTGCAACCCCAGTTCCGGTATCGGCAAAGCTGAAATAGTAATATTCGGTATCCTGGCGGTAGCAACTGATGGTAATCTTTACATTTTCACCGGCATAGGTACTTGCATTATCAAACAGATTACGGAAAATAGAATAAACCAACGATGAATTTCCTTCAATGAAAATCTTTTCTGGCCAGTTTTTAAACTCTACACTGATATTCTTTTTATCCAGTTCGAGCTGAATCTCATTATGAATATCGTGTACTATTCTGGAAACCTCCACTTGTTCAATATCAAACAAAGTATTAGCTTCGTCCATCCTATTCAACATCGAAATATCGCTCAACAAATAACTCAGTCGTTTACTCTGTGCATAACAACGTTCCAGAAATAGCTGACGTTTGGCTGGGTCAAGGTCAGGCATCGAAAGAATCGTCTCCATATACCCCTGAATACTGCTCACAGGCGTTTTCAACTCATGGGAAATATTCTGTGTCAGCTGTCGTTTCAGACGGTTCTCCTCCTCCTGCTGGGTATTATTGAATATGGAAATCTCAAAGGTTTTATCTTCAAAAATCACACAGTCAATCTCAAAAGACTTACCGCCTTTCATGATTTTCACCTTTTTAGAAACCACCTCTTCCCTTTTTTGACGGAGCGAAAGACTTGCATCCAGAAAATCGCAGACAGGAGTAAATTCTTTCAACTGAAAAACCTGCTCGGCATTTTCCAGTGGGAAGTCTGAAATCAGGTTAATATGCTGAATAAAAAGGCTGTTGGTGAGAATCTCTTTTTTGTCTTTGGTAAAAATTGCCAAACCCTCGCGTGAAAAGCGGAAGTGCATAAACAGTTTCTCCCGTTCGATTGAAAGAGCCGTTTTGGTTCGGACGAGGCGGTGATAAATCTTTACCAGCTTTTCAGAGATTTCACCGATATCATCCTGTGAAAAAGTATATGTTTTTTCACGCAATTCATTTTTATCGGCACTAACGGCGAAGTCTCTCAATCGAGCGATATTCCGGCCCAGAACAAAAGAAAAGCGGAACAGGGTTAACACCATCAGTAGAAATAGGATTACCAGGAAATAAACAAACTGGCTATCCACCTGCAATAACTGTACGGTCTGAGTGTTGTAGGGAAGCGCGGTCCGGATGTATAGATTGCCGTATTTCTGCGCGGAATAAAAGAAATCCCGGTCAACAGATTCCGAGAAACGGATGGCATAACCATATCCTTTTTGACTGGCAGTAATGATTTCAGGTCGATTCAGGTGATTGCTCATGTGAACAAAATCATGTCGCTCGGAATCAAAAAGCACTTTCCCTTTCAGGTCGATAATAGTTATACGAATTTCCGAAAGGTCAATAAATTTGTGAATCTCATTGAATGAAGCGCTACTTATCCCATTCTTCTTTATTTCGTACATTATCAACGTATTGTACTTCGTCAATGTCGTACTGAGCATCTGTTCACGGAAAAACTTCTCCCTTCTGTACTGAAAAACAGACACGATAACTACGAATAGAAAAATGAGCGTAAAGATGGTTACGAAGAGCCGTTTGTGAAACGGTATACGCATGGTATTCTTCTGAAAGAATGGTTTCATTAGCCAGTATTAATGTGGTCAAAAAGAGTGATTCAGACTTCGAAACAATAACCAAAGCCCAGTCGGGTAACGATATTTTTACCGTATTGTCCGATTTTCTTGCGGAGACGAGTTATGTTCACGTCAATAGTACGGTCCAGGACAAAGACTTCATCGGTCCAGACTTTTGACAAAATCTCTTCACGGGAAAATACCCTTCCCTGTTGCCCCAGTAAAAGTTTCAGGATTTCAAATTCTTTCTTAGTCAAGGAAACCTCTTCACCATCCACGGTCGTCTTCTTCTGACTGATATTCATGACCAAATTGTCATACTGAACGATTTCCTCTTTGGCCTTATCGTTGGCTTTCTCTTTTGAAGTTCCTCGTCTGACCACAGCTTTTACACGTGCCACCACTTCCCGGATAGAGAATGGTTTTGAGATATAATCATCGGCACCGATATTGAAGCCGGTCAGCATATCGTTTTCAGTATCCCTTGCCGTCAGGAATATAATGGGGATGGAAGCTGTTTTCTCCTCTTTTTTGAGCATATTGGCCAGCTTAAATCCGGAGATTTCGCCCATCATCACGTCCAGCAACAACAACTGGTATTCGGGAAGGTTGAGTTTCAGCGCTTCTTCCGCAGAATTGGCAGTGTCAACTACATAACCCTCATTTTCGAGGTTAAACTTCAGAATCTCACACAAATCCTCTTCGTCATCTACGACAAGTATCCTGTTAATATCCATAACTGTAAATATGATTAAGATTATGTTGCAAAGCTATTGAAAGTCATACCGAATGCTGTTTCTATGCAATGAAATAACTATTACAAACCTATTACAAAGCCGAAATGTGAGCAAATATTCATAAATTGCAGCCTCAAAACTGCACACATGAAACCATTCTTATATAAAGTCGCTGAGGCGAACCTCGAATATTACAAAGATACGATTAGCGAGCAAATATTTGTCTTTCCCAACCGACGCGCCGGAATTTTTTTCCAGAAATATCTGGCCATGCTGTCGGAAAAGCCGATGTTTTCTCCTCATATTACAACTGTCAACGAACTCTTTCGTTCATTTACCTCTTTTAGAGTCTGTGACCGTATTAACCTGCTGTTTAAGCTATACCATCTCTATATCTCCATTTCCAAAAGCAATGAAACATTTGATGAATTTGCCTTTTGGGGAGAGATGATTCTCAATGACTTTGATGATGTCGATAAATATGTGGTAAATGCCCGCCAGCTTTTTTCCAACATCCGTGACTTAAAGGAAATCGATAACGGACTGGATGGATTAACGGAAGAGCAAATTGCCGCAATCAAGGAGTTCTGGTACAATTTTCATCCCGAGAAGCAAGGTAAAACCAAAGATGATTTCTTGTCAACCTGGGAAATTCTTTACCCACTTTACAAGGCATTCCGCGAAGAACTGGAAGCTGAAAACAACGTTTATGAAGGTATGATTTTCCGGGAAGTGGCAGAGCGTATCATTCGTAAAGAAGCATTGGACTTACCTAAGGGAAAAATAATATTCGTAGGGCTTAATGCGCTTTCCCGCACTGAGGAAATCTTACTTGAATATTTGAAAAAAGAGGAAGCTGCCGACTTCTACTGGGACATTGAGTCTCCTCAAGTGGTGGATGAAGACAACCGTTCTTCTCTGTTCATCAATCGATACAGCCGTCAGTTTCCCTCATTGCTTACCATTGCCAAAGATAAAGAGACTACGACTCCGAATATTGAGCTGATTGGTATTCCATCAGCCACCGGACAGGCCAAGCAGGTCTATGAAATCCTGGAAAAGTGGATAAAAGATGGTCAAATTGCTGATACGGAAAAGGCTATAAATACGGCCATTGTCCTGCCAGACGAACAGTTGTTGCTACCTACGCTCTATGCCATTCCGGAAAGTATATCCACCATCAATGTCACGATGGGCTATCCCCTCGCCTCCTCTCCGATTGCCGGACTGATGGTGCATCTGTTTGCAATGCAGGAAAACTGGCGAATGGTGCGGAAGCAACCGGCTTTCTACTACCGTTTCTTGCTGCCGGTATTGAACCACCGCTATATTACCAATCTTGCTCCTGAGGCCTGCGAAAAGATTTACCAAAACATACTGACATTCAACCGGATATTTATCGAAACCTCTGACTTTGAGAAGAATCCTCTTTTGTCAAAAATATTCAAACCGGTTAAGTCGGGAGATGATATTGCCGCTTACCTGATGGAAGTATTGGAACAAATACAAAAGCACTACAAAGCACAATACGATGAGAATGAGGAGGACGAAAGCGAAAAGATGACTATGTCCAACCTGGAGCGGGAGTTTATCTATCATTACTACATCACGGTCTGTCGAATGCGCGAAGTGATGGCCGAGACTGATGTGCAGATGACTTCCGATACTTTCTTCCGTTTACTGCGTCAGATGGTGACCGGGGTAAGCATTCCATTCCAGGGAGAGCCTCTATCTGGACTACAGGTCATGGGGGTACTGGAAACCCGCGCCCTGGACTTCGAGAACCTCATTATTCTTTCGATGAACGAAGGCGTTTTTCCTTTAAGGGGAGCAACAAATTCATTTATCCCCTACAATTTGCGGGTCGGTTTCGGTTTGACCACTTTTGAGCATCAGGACAGCGTGTATGCCTACCACTTCTACCGGATGATTTACCGGGCAAAAAATATTTCACTGCTTTACGATACCCGCAGCGAGGGCATGCAGACCGGAGAAGTCAGTCGCTACCTGCATCAAATGAAATATCATTACCGAATGCCTATAGCTGAAAAGCTTATCACCTACGATATTTCCTTGCATCAGAATCAACCCATTGCCATTGAAAAGAACGAACGCATCCAACAACAACTGCAACGGTTTCTCGAAAGTGGCGACCGCGCATTATCTGCCAGTGCGATAAACACTTACCTCGATTGTCCGTTGAAATTCTATTTTCAGGAAATCGAAAAAATTAGCGAAGAGGAAGAGGTCTCTGAAGAGCTGGAAGCCAATCAGTTCGGTAGCATGTTTCACCGCATCATGGAGAATATCTACGAGCCAATGAAAAACCGTGTGATTCAGGCTGAAACGCTGGAAGGCATTCAGAAAAATCATGTTTTACTGGATAAAGAGGTAGAAAATGCGTTTATGGAGTTTGTCTTCAAGACTGACAAACCTCAAGAGCTGACCGGCAATAACTTCCTGATTGGTGCAGTTTTAAAACGTTATGTGCAACAAGTACTTGAAATCGACCGCAAGCTTACTCCTTTTACCTACCGCGCTTCCGAAGAACGCATCGAAGATATTATTGCGACCGATTCGGGCCTGACTGTGAAGTTAAAAGGCTCTATTGACCGCGTGGATGAAGTCAATGAAATTACCCGCATCATCGACTACAAAACCGGAGCCGGAGTCTCCACATTCAATGAACTGAGCGACCTGTTTAACAGCGAACAAAAGAAACGTCCCAAAGCAGTCATGCAGGTATTCCTCTACGCCTGGCTATACAAGCGCAAGTACAAAACGGCTGATATTTCGCCCGGAATCTACTATCTGCGGGAGATTTTCGGTGATTTTGACCCGATTGTCGCTATTTCTGCAATAAAAGGAAAAAAAGAAAAAGTGGAAGACTTCAACATATTCTATGCCGACTTTGAGCAGGGATTAAAGAATTGTCTTGACGAAATATTCAATTTAGAGGAAAAGTTCGTCCAGACGGGGATTGAAGAGCATTGTACGTATTGTTCATTCAAAGAGATTTGCAGAAAATAACAATAGCTTATCCCGGACCGAACATTTACACAAAACAGTTTATTCTATATTTTGAATATCATTTT
>JAUZOF010000022.1 GCA_030706585.1 Bacteroidota bacterium | reverse complement strand
GGTTTCTTCGAAGTTTGATTTCCAGGTTTGCATGGTATATTGTTTTGGTATCACAGAGAAACACTGAGAGTTTTCACAGAGAGCCACGGAGTTTTATTCTCTGTGGTTCTCTGTGCCGTTCTCTGTGGTCCTCTGTGATATAATTCTTTATTTCTCTAAATAAGAAAGACTTTTGAAGATTCCGTGAAAGCTTTCGTCCATCTTCACTTTAATGACTTTCGCCATGTCCATCTCGTCGGTGCAACTGACCGCTTCAGGATAGACAGACAGTTTCGCTCCCGCTTTTACCCACACCGGCATTTCGTCGAGCGGACATTCGTAGTTGTGAAGCCAGTGACCGCCTTCGTAGAATTTACCGGTAAATAAATTCACCCATTGTCCTTTAGGCAAATAGACATCGCGGCGATTGTGGTCATTCATCACCGGAGCTACCATTATATCGTCACCAAAGTAGTATTGGTCGTCAATGTGCCCGCACATTTTATCTTCCAGATGATGGAAAATCAGGGCACGCAATACAGGATAACCGGTTTCGGTTGTCTTTTTACTTTGTTCCAATAAATAAGGAATCAATGCATAACGCAGCTTCAACCATTTGCGTACGATGCCTGAAATATTGGGGAATTCGTACGGTTCGCGTTTAGACGTTCCGTGGTAGCGGAGGTGCGAACTGAACACGCCGAACTGCGTCCAGCGGACATACAATTCATCCGAAATCACGGAGTTCATGAAGTCGGGTACGCTGTGGAAGCCCGGCACATCGTGGCTCCAGAATCCGAATCCGGAGAGTCCCAAGTGCAGGCCACCCTTGAGTGACCCGGCCAATCCATCCCACGAGCAGGCAGCATCACCGCCCCAGTGCAACGGGTAGCGCTGGCATCCGGCCCAACCGGCACGCGCCCATACGATTCCGTCACCTGCGACCTCTTTGGTGATTTCGTAAGCGGCTTTCTGGTAAAGCAGTGCATAAAGATTGTGCAGCAGTTTCGGAGCCATCGAATGGTAATCGGCATCGAGGTGAATGTCTTCGCCGAAGTCGGTCTTGATGCAGACTACGCCCATGTCGAGGAGTTTTTTGAGCAATCCCTTGTACCACTCCACCGCTGCGGGATAGGTAAAGTCGATGGTTCCGGCGTAATCCAGCGCACCGAAGTTGGAACCGTCGGTAGAGCGTTCGCCGTGCACTTTGCAGATGTAGTTGTTATCAACTGCCTCTTTCAACTGTTCGGCGGCATACGCGATGTATGGCAACTGCCACAAGCTCACTCGGAAACCGTTATTTTTTAATCCTTTGATGAATCCTTCCGGGTCGGGGAAACGTTCGTCGTTGAACTTCCACTCGCAGAGCCAATCGGTCTTAAACCAACCGGTATCAAGGTGAATCACATCGCAGGGATAATCTTCCTTGCGGAGGCGGTCGCAAATGGTCTCTACTTCATCGGCTGAGAAGTAGGTCATGCGGCTCATCCACGTTCCGAAACTCCAGAGCGGAGGCATGGTCGGGAAGCCGGTCAGCTGACGATAGCCGCGTAGAATCTCCTCCGGTGAATCACCGCCAATGAGGAACAGATCCACGCAAGGCTGCTCCACCATCCACTGCACCGAACGCGTAGAGATATCAGCCAGCGAAAGTTTGGTGTAAGCCGAAGTGTGCATAAATGCACCGTAGCCTTTTCCCGAAAGGTAAAAAGGAATATTCTTGTAGGTACGGCGGCTGTTCACGCCCTGACCGTCCTGATTCTCAAGTTGCAGGGTTTTGCCCGAAAGGTCGAGTTTGGCAAAGCGTTCCCCCGTTCCGCAAAAGATTTCATCTGCTCCGGCATGGAAAGCGGTCGTCATTCGGTCTGCCACACCCTCTTTTTCCACGAAAGCCAGCGCCATCGCATCGTGGCGGGCAGGCTGGAACTGGTCGTAGGCACTGATGGGAACTGCCTTTTTGCCGTCAGGATAAAACACCACGTAGAGTGTCTCGTCGGGTGCGGGAAGCAGATCGCTCCAGTGGTCGAGTACAGGATTGGAGAGGTCGAATACAGCTTTCTTCACGCCTTTGGAGTCGGTAACCACCCAGGTTTCACCTTTTATTTCGTAAGATAAAGGATTAATGGTCAATGCCGGATCAAGCTCCAGCATCAGCGATTCTTCGGCCACCTCTTCATCAATGCCGATGGAGAAGCGGAGAATCTTATCGCCGTAAGCACGCAGGCGAAGGGTATATTCTTTTCGGGTAATGGTGTTATCGGCTGCAATTTCGGTGGTCTGCTTTTGTGCCTGAAAAGGTACAGTCACGAGCAGGTCGCCATTCGTAGTGGAAGAAATTGCAATGGGTTTGCAGGCCCGCCAGAGGCGTTCGTTGCCTTTCCCGTCGGGGTCGAAATCGAGGAAATCGACGGTATAGTTGTGTGTTTGTCGCATGTCTTTTAGTTTAAGGTGGTGAATGAGATAAAACTCGAAATCACTTACATGGTTTGTTGATGTTGAACCCTTTCAGGGTTCGGTTTCTCTGTTTTTTGGCTGCCCCGGGTTGAAACCCGGGGTTATTCAAATTAAACCACTTCGTGGTTTCTCGGAATGCTTTTTAAATTCGATAAATCGAAAACATAAATCCAGTTTTTTCGAATATCATCTTCAATAGCATACAATCCTGAAAGGATTGAATCTGAATAACCACGGGTTTCAACCCGTGGAAAGAGGAATCCCCCAAAGCAGCAGAACCCTGAAAGGGTTCAACATCGTCATATCATCCCGATTAGCAAACGCCCAGTAGCCCCTTCGCACAGGTCACTGCTTCGTTGGCATTCTCTGAGTATCCATCCGCTCCGATTTCCATCGCGAACTTCTGATTCACGGGAGCACCACCCACCATTACTTTTACCTGGTCACGGATGCCAGCTGAAACCAATGCGTCGATCACCGTTTTCATGTAACCCATTGTTGTAGTCAGCAATGCCGATAGGCAAAGGATATTCGGTTGCTCGGTTTTCACCACTTCCACGAATTTCTCGGCTGGTATATCGATGCCGATGTTTACCACTTCGAAACCGCAACCTTCGAGCATCGATGCCACGAGGTTTTTACCGATGTCGTGGAGGTCTCCTTTTACGGTACCGATCACCACTTTACCGACCATCGCATTGGGATCGCCTTTTAGGAGAGGTTTCAACAATTCGAGCGCACCTTTCATCGCACGCGCCGACATCAGCAACTGGGGCACGAAAGCTTTTCCGGCACCGAAACGTGCACCGATCTCTTCCATCGCCTTAATCATGTAGCCATTGATAATTTCCTGAGGTGCTACGCCCTCTGCAATCGCTTCTTTGGTAATTTCTACCGCCGGTTCGAGTTTGCCGGCAAGGATTGATTCGTAAAGATTTTGTAAGTCTGCCATAGTTATTATTTTAAGGAGAGACCTCTCCCCCAACCCCTCTCCCAAAGAGAGGGGATTAGTTACTCCCATTTGACAAAGTAAACCTGTTGTGAAACGGGAATAAAGACATTTGCCCGCTTTCTCCCCTCCTTCGGAGGGGTTGGGGGAGGTCTTTCTATTTCTTTATATCCTGATATTCCTGAGTAATACCCGCTCTATTTTTGATTTCCACGGAAACATCGGGGCCGTTGTTGGTCCATTCGTTGCCGGGTCCGTTAGCGTTCTGAAGAAATTTCGCCACCTCGGTCCAGTTGTCGTGGACGCGGATGTAGCTCGAACCTTCATCGGTATAGAGATAGAAGCAATGTTTCGGGTCGTGTGGATACGGAGCCTTGACTAAATCATAGACACAGTTCTCGTAAATCTCCGAACCGGGCTGGGGCGATAAAGTATAGATGCCTGCCACGTCGTACATCTGTTTGGCGTAATGGTGAACGAGGTTTGCGAAGACACGGTTGTTGCGCATGCAGTTGAGACGCTTATTCCACTGCCAGCCCATGCTGATGCCGGTGTAGTAAACGTCATACACCTCATTGTGCTCGATGTTGATATTGCGCACATGGCCCGCACCGATGCCGACACAGCCCCAGTCTTCGTTGGCACAGTCGGTCACGTAGTTGTTGGCAATGCGTTCATACTGACAAACGTCGCGCATGTCCTGCGGATTGTAGGCGCGGTGGGTCTCGTAAGCTTCATCGGAGAAGAGACCGATTTGCAAGCCGTTTCCTCCCATATCACGGAAAACACAACCTTCGACCGTATCGTAGGAAGTACCGCGCACGAAGTCGAGTCCGGCAAAGGCCATGTGCTGGAAGACACAACGGTTAAATGAAATATTGTTGGCATTCATCACCGTCACACCCGCCGTGGGGCGACCCAGCCAGGCCAGGTTGGTCAGGTCGGGACGCTCGTCGGTTCCTTTTTCCTTTTCAATATTATAGGCATCGAGCATGTACATTCCCGCCTGCAAAGGCACGTGACCGGCACGCGACGGACGCATCCACGAAGCGTGTTCGAAGGAAATACCTTTAAACTGAATATTTGAAACGGGACGGTCGAGCGTACCTTTCACATTCACGATATTTTCCAAAGCAGGAGCAGCGACATCGGCATTACGCATATTCTCTCCTTCGCGGGGATAGTAGTAAACGAGCCCTTTCTCCAGATCTTCGTACCATTCGCCCGGCGTATTGAGGAAGCGGATGGAATTGGCGAGATAGAACGGTGAGTTTCCGTCCTTTTTCGACATAAACGGTGCGGGCCACGGGTGCTCATTCTGCACGCGGCTCTCCGGTTCGTAAAAGCTGAGGCAGGTACTGTCCCCGTGAATCTCCACACTCTTCACGCGCAGGATGGCAATCTCCCACCACTGGTGAATGATCATCTCGAGCTGTTTGGTATCTTCCCACTTGCCGTATTTCGGAGTCGGAATCCAGCACTGCGCTTTCTTCTTGTCCCAGCGGAGGATGCGGTTCATCTGCTGCGCCTCGGGAGTCTGCGCGCGAACGGCTTTTTTATCATTTACCCAAAGCTGACGGAATTCTAAAAGGCGACCGCCCACGCGGGGAGCTTTCGCCACCCACACTTTGCCCTGTGCCTCCTTGGGAAGATCGGCTACGTTGCCCGCTTTCTCCCAATCGGTCACGGAAACACCACCCGAAATCACCGGCTTCTCCGCTTTCACCGCCTGAATCACGGTTGGAGAAGTCGGGGTTCCCGAATCTTCCGGACGAATGAACAATGGCTCTTCGGAACTATAGATGCCACCCTTGAGCAGGATGTTGACCGGTTCGTTGGGTTGAAGTTTATTGGTGCGGCGAAGTTCGCTGCCTTTGCGGAGAGCAATGATGAGAGTTTTAACCGGTTGTGCAGCAGTGCCGGGATTGGCATCGTCGCCTTTGGGCGAAACCCAGATGTCGGCAGCTTGTGTAAAAGTGGTGCTCATGCCCAATAAAAGTAGGGCGAGGAGTGCTTTGGATTGATTTTTCATGAAATTATAACTTGTATTGGCATCTGCATGGATTACATTAATGCCTAAATGCGTTGTATTTGCTTCTTTACCAAATGTATTAGTAGCTACACATGTTGTATTCATATCTTCGGGCGATGTATTGTTAAATACTTGCGTTGTATTATTAATTACACCCGATGTATTATTAATTCCATTCAATGTATTGTCAATTCCATTCAATGTATTGTCAATTATCTTCAATATATTGTCAACTTAATTCAATGTATCGTCAATTATCTTCAATGTATTATCAACTTATTTCAATGTATCTTCAATTTTCTTCAATGTATCATCTATTTCATTCAATGTATTGTTAATTTCATTCGATGTATTATTAACTGCACCCGTTGTATTCGCATCAGCAAGTGTTGTATTTGTGTCTGCTAGCATTGCATTCAGCATTTGCAGTCGTTGAATTGAATCTTCAAGTGATGTATTTTCATCTTTCAACCATTGAATTACATATTGTATCGATGATATATCTTATTAAAAATCACCGCTTCACCTTTCGTTTCACGCAATCAATCAGGTGACAGATGCCGCACTGGTAATCGCGCCATTCTACCTGATTGCCGATAGCGACAATGCCGCTGACCGACTTGATGGGATGCATCAGGCAGGAATCATTGAGCGAAATGCCACAGAATCCTTCCGGTAAAAGGGCGAATATTGATTTCTGTTCGGCTACACTCCATCCGCAATAGCCGGGGCTGTAGTTGTTGCTGATGTTTTGTCCGTCAGACAAAGCCATTTCCCTGATTTCATTCGTAATGTACTCTACCGCCGCTTCGGCAATCACCGAACCGATGGCATCTGCCATATAGGTGTGCACAATATCATTGAGCGAAGATGCCCATTGCTCAAACTCCTCTCCCGCCGTGGCAACAAAAACTCCAAACTGCGTGGAATCATCGAGGTATTTGGTAATGGTGCGACCGGGTTTGAAGGTTTGGTCTTCAATGCGTATGTGACGCGGGTCAATCACCGCCCCATCCTTCACCACATATCCAACCTGCGGACGGCAAACCTCATACGCCTGTTGAAGCAGATATTCCATCATTTCTTCAACATCTTTAGTCGGTTCTGCCCCGTGATAGCCCATCGTCAGCCAGATTTCACTCCGGCGGATGGGAAGGTCGTGAGGGGAAAGGGTTTGTTGGTACATTTATAACTGTATGTCATAGACCTGACAGGTTTTGAAAACCTGTCAGGTCTGATATGATTCAATTAAATCCTACTCCACCTCCAGCGCCACGATGCGCACCCCTTTCAATCCGGGATTGAGCAGTCGCAGTTTGTAAGTTCCGGCATTGATAGTGGCACCGGTGGTGGTATTAAACGACTTCCATTTCTCCGAAGCCACCGGAAACTCCAGCCTATCCCTGCGCATCACCGTTCCATTCGGGGAAATGATTTCGAAATCCAGCGGAGCCGGTGTCGTATTCATATTCATATACTGGAAACGGAGCAGATAGGTGCTGGCCAGTCCGACCGAGAAATTGAACTCCAACGTGTCTTTCTCCGGACGGGTAAATTCGACATATCCTTTCGATTTAAAATTCCCTTTTACCAAACCGGTTCCCAGGATTTTGGCTTTTTCGGCTTCATAAATCGTCACCGAACGCGCCTCTTTGGCTTCGTCCATCTTCACATCGGGTGTGACGAAAACGATATAGTCGGCAGTCGCGTTGCTGTGCGTTTTCACCTTGTCACCGGCTTTAAAGCGGGCCTTGAAAAGGTTGTATTTCTTTCCGTTGGAGAGTTCCACCTTCTGATTCGTGATTTCAAATCCGGTCAGCCACGGCGGGAACAAACTAATCTTATCTGACAATGCAATATATACGGTGGCGTCATTCGTAAGCCTGAAGCTGACTGCCGCCTTCGTGTCTGAAGGACGGACAATGCGCTCGGCGCTGTATAAGGTAGCAGGCAGTGCGGAGAATGCTGCATCCGAATTAGAAAATGCCTTATCACCGGTGTCGGTCCATGTTTTCACCTGAAAATCCGTAGAATCAGCCGTCACAGCCAGGTCGGCAATGAACAGGGGCGATGCCGGAGCAGCTTTCAGGGCATTGTCCTTCGAAGCAATGGCGATGGCCGAAATCATGGCTTCACCCGCTTTCACATCGGGGAAGTTGACGGACAACTGACCACCTTTTACATTTACGTTAAATGCTTTTTTCACCGCACGATTTACACCGGATTCTTTCCAGATGTCGAAATCGTTCAATACAATCCGGTTGTTCACCGCCACGTCAAAGACTCTCCAGCCTTTCGCGTTGACATTGCCGATGCCGTACCACGGTTCGGTGAAGTAAAGCTCCACACGATACTCTCCATCGGGAACGGGGAAATCGAAATGCAATTTATCCATGCCGTAACGGAAGGTCTGGAACAACGCATCGTCATTCGTTCCCGCGATTGCGTCACGCGTGCGGCGCTGACTCGCAAAATAAGGATGTATTCCGGCATAATCCCTGCTCCAGGACACCGAACCCCATGATAGGGAATCCGTTTTGGCACGGTCAGCCATCCAGAGTTTGCCATTCGCATCGATGTAGTCCCCTCCCCCGCAGTTCACGCGGTAAAGGTAGTTGAAGCCCTTTTCGGGAGCAGTTATCGCTTGTTTCTCTTTTTCTTTTTGGGAAAATAATGGCGCTTTAGGCAAATGATTCAATACAATCACATCGGTAGCCACGGCTTTACCGTTGACATATCCGATTGCTTTGAGCACATTGTATTTTACATCAATATTATTAAAGGTAAAATGGGTGCCACGTCCCTGATTCTTCAGACGTCCCAATGAAGCGCCGTCCACATCGTTGAAAAGCGCCACTTCATCGCAATTCGAATAGACAATAATGCCATTCTTTACACCCGGAGTCGTCCAGCGGTCGGGCCAGGTGTGCGATGCGATATAGACCATCGGCTCTTTTTCCTTCGGAATATAATTGGCACGGAACATATAGAAAGCATCGAGCGGTTCGCCCCACGGTGTAAAGACACCTTTGTAGTTTACCGGTCCCACGCGGTCAATGTCACGCGTCCCCTCCTCGTTTTGAATACGTCCGGGGTTCTCGTGCGAATTGAGCAACCAGTGATATTGTCCGCAAACCTTATCTTTCACCGCTTCGGCCAGACGAATCTTCGATTCCATCAGCAGAGTCATGCGGTCTTCGCTCAATGGTCCGCTTTGATTGAATTCGCCTTCGGTGTGAAGGTCGAGACTGCGCCACGCACCGTATTCACCGTTCAATAACTGGTAGCTGAGCTCTTCACCATACTTAGCCGGATTGCCGCTATAGGTTCCGGACCAGTTTTGAATGACATTCCAGTCGGTGCCGATACCCCCGTTGCAGGTGGTAACCAATCGTTGAGAAGAGGAAGTCGGGTCGAGCGTGCGAATCAGTTCGGTACACTCGCGGGCAAAAGATTCCGGCAGTGTACTTTCATTCTGCAAACCCCACAGAATGACTGAGGGAGAGTTGCGACGCTCCTTCACCCACTCGGTCAGCAGTTGCTTGAAGTTATTTCTGAATTGTGGAGTATCGTACCAGATGTGCGCAGAAAGTTGCGGCCAGAAAAGGATTCCCGACTCATCCCAGTATTTCTGATAAAGCAGGTTGTGCGGCTGGTGGGCATCGCGGAAAGAGTTATATCCGGCTGCTTTCACCTGATTCACCCGTGCAAGCACCTCTTCATCGGTGAAGGCGTGGCTGCGGCCCATCAGGTGCTCGTATTCGGCAGTTCCGTTGATGAAAACAGGTTTTCCATTCACGTAAAAACGGTTCGAAGCGTTTTTACCCTTTATGTCCCATTTCACCCAGCGTATACCGTAAGGAGTTTCCACCTTGTCAATCACGCGGTTATTTTCCTTAATCTCGGTAACTAAGGTATAGAGGTAGGGATTTTCTATCGACCACAGGGTGGGATGCTGAATCTCCGCAAATTGTTGCTTGATGGCTTTCGTTGAACCGGCAGTGATGTTTTCCGTAGTTTGAAGTTGGGCAACCGTATGACCTTTTTCGTCAATGAATCGCTGTACCACCTGAATCTGATGTGTTGCAGCTCCGTGGTTTTTGATTTCTGTTTCAAGGAAAAGACGTGCCGATTTTTCGGTCACTGTCGAATCGTTCCATACGTGTACGCCAAAAGGTTTCACGCGTACCTCATCGGTTACCACCAAATGCACCGGACGGTAAATCCCCATCGGCTGTGTGCCCTCTGAGAAACCCCATTCACTCGAACATCCGCCACACACCCACGGCAAATCACTTATCATGGCCGGATGGTCAGCCTTCACGGCGAGAATGTTACTTTTGCCAAAAAACAAAGCATCGGTAGCATCCAGCGTAAATGTGGTGCGGCCACCGGCATGGTAACCGATTTTCTTACCATTCACATATACGGTGGCATACGAACTCACCCCTTCGAAATAGAGAAAATAGCGTTTGCCTTCTTCTTTTTTGCCAACTACAAATGACTTACGGTACCAGGCATAACCGTGGAGATTTCCATGTTTCAAGCGGCGGTATCCTCCGTACTGGTCCCAGTTGTGAGGAACAGTCACCGATTTCAATTTGGCATCGTTGAAAACCGGTTGTTCGAAACCTTTATAGGCATCTGCATTGGTCTCGTTCATAACGGTTTTCCATCCGTCGTTGAGTAATACCTCCCGACGGATACCGTTATTAGCAAAAACCGATGCCGCCAAAAGCAGCAGCACCGGTACTATTTTGAGAGTCTTTGATATTTTCTGAAAAGGGGAATTCATATGTGAATGAATTTCTGAGTACTATTTATTGAACCTGTTCCGGGTTCTTCGTTCATTTCGTATTCATCCACGGAGTGCACCCGTGGTTATTCGGATTAGTAAAACAGCCAGTCAACACTCTCAGTCTGACCCGCAGAAGTCAATCCTGCATCACGGTTTGGCATCTTCTGTTCTCCGTCAATAAAGCCAAGCAAAAGAGCGGCACCTTTACCGAGTCGGAGGGTATTGTTTCCGGCTTTGAAGTAATAGCTGTGAATATTTACCGGAGCCAAAGTCGGAATATTTAGCGCATTCATCAGCTTAGGCTCAGCCTGTCCGTAATCATTCGCACTTGCATCGGTTTCGAGCGTTGGAGCTTTGAGGAACCCACGGTCATTACCGGTCAGGAATCCAACCAACACGTACACCGGCTTGTCGCAGGTAAACTGAATTTCAGTTGGCAGATTGTTCTGCGATTTGAAGCTGGTCTTCAGCGCATTCAACTTCTTCAATTCCGGCGCAATAGTTTTGATACTGAAAGTCGTATCCGAATAAACTATTTTACCACCGCTCAACGAATACTGTACAAAATCTTTTGACAGAATTTTTACGTTTGCCGGTTTAAGTGGAACAATCTCGGTAGCCTTTTTCACGCCGTTGTTTGCCTTTAGCATCACGATGTTTTTCTTCAGGTTGTTGTATTCTGCCTGATAGTAAGGATAAAGCTCTGCCCAGGTTTTATTTTTGCCATCATCACCACCGACCGGCACGCGACGCTGTTTGGTCTGCATACTGTTGGCGTAGAGGTAAGTGTCTTTGGTCAAATCAACCAGTTTCTTGTAATGCGCCAGACTGCTTTCCAGGAAAGGAACTGCCTGGTCAAGCAACGCAATATTTTTGTTATAGCCATACTCCAGCACAAGCGATGCGGCTTTTACTTTATCAGCAAAGAAGTTGGCAAACTCATTGTAGCAATAAACGTCGTTTTTGAGACGGTTGAATTCGTCCTTGTTTTTAGTGACAAACGGAGCGGCTTTTTCGATGGATTCTACAGCCAATTTACCACGTTTTACTACGTCATTGGTTACATCGAGTGGCAACTCACCGATATGAGCTTGATGTTTGTTTTCTTTTTCAGCCCATTCAATCAGCTTCTCTCCCTCCGGAGCACAAGACTCGTAGAAGCCCGGGTAAATTTTGTATTTGTACGGATTAACCAACTGGCTCATCAGCATTCCCAACAAAAGGGTCTGACGGTTACCTTCGGTAATACCGAAGCGACGAAGCAATTTCGGTGCAATCTCTCCGGTCTGCTCATAAGCATCCAGAATGCCTTTGCCAGCCTCACCACATCCGTAGTAATCACACAATTTGTTACTCCAGTAGCTGATTTCATCGTTGCGCTCGCGGTGGTCATTCCACGCATAGCGTGACCAGGTTTGGTACCACATCCAGTCACGGTCCATTTCCAACAGACGGTTTGAGGTCTTATCCGCCGAATAAGGCCAATCCCAGTAAGAAGCCTGTGGATATATGTGAATTGCATTGGCACCCAGGCTGTCGTGCATCGCACTAACACATTTCTGGATGAAATCTGGTGAACCGTATCTAAACGGCTCAAGGTTGGCCAGGATGTGAACGTTTGCAATATGCACAGTTCCCAGTTTGCTGCAATCCTGGTGAATCTTTGCCCAAGGGCCACGCGGAGTATAAGTGGTCAGTGACTCTCCATTGTATTTATGCATCGTGTACAGGTTGCTGTAAAGCGGAAGGGCCTCCTTCATCACCAGCTTCAGATCGGTATCATGAGCACGCACCACAATCGGAGGCATATCTGTTTTGCCCAATGCTTTAAGACCGTCTTTAACTCCCGGGATGATGGTTTTGCAGAACCAGTTTTTATCGTCTTCGTAGGTATCCATCGCCTCTCCCAGACAAACCAGTAAACCGACGTGTGGATATTTCTGGATAAATGCAGCAATGGATTTCTGAGTATAATCTGCAATCAGAGGAGTAATCGGACGACTGCGGTCCTGTGTTTTAATCCCGTAATGGTCTGCAAACGGTTTTGATACGATGATATTATAGAACATCTGAATCACCCAGATACCGCGTTTCTCCGCCTCTTCGGTCAGGAACTTAAACATCTCTTCGTTTTTGGCAAATGTCTTATCATCGACCTCTACGGCAAAAGGATAATCTTTAAGTTTCACCAATGATGCAAACGGGTGTCCGTTCCACAAATAGAGCGAGTTCATGCGGTTATCAACCAGCATATCGAGATATTTAATCCACAATGCTTTATCGTAGAACCAGGGGAAATTCTCCGGAGTATAAGGATACTCATACACATCATGACCGGGCAGGTACACCGTTTTTTGCACACCGATGCAAGCGCCACGCATTACCATCTCGGGCTGATCGGTGATATTCAACAAAGCAGGCAGTTTCTTATCTTTTTTGATGCGGTCTGCCAATTCTAGGCAACCGTATAGAACACCTGAAGCATCAGCGCCTTTGATGATCGTAACCCCATCAGCCGACTTGATGGCAAATCCCTCTTTGGCTGGTTTTTTATCAAAAGACAACTTCGATTTTTGAGCCAGTTTACCACTTGTCAGATCATCCCATTCTCCTACGGCAATAACTCTTTTGGAATCAGCTTTAGCAGAAATCCTGACCTGAAACCCTGCAGATGCAAGGGACTCTTTCAAGCGTTCTACACCAAATCCGACTCTTTTCGATTTAGCCGTATCAGCAACTATAGTTACCTTTTCAATAGAAAATGAACAAAATAACAAGTATAAAAATGGTAGGTAAACCAGCAGTTTTCTCATATTATCGTATTTATTTTTATTTCCCAAACCCGTCTGCACTTAAATAAATGCCTTAACAGGAATGCAATTCAAAATTACATTGACTCGAAATGATTATCGTATAAGAATTATCAATTAAACATCAGTATCTGACAACCGCTGTAAATAGGGAATACAGAAAACTAATTGTCAACAATTTATGCAATGACTGCCTATTTACTCAGCGTCATCGAAAAAGTGCCCATTGGCAGCCCTTCAGTATTAAATACCTGAGCCTCTACATAATTGCGGAAGGCGTAGCGCACTGACATCGGATTCTTCACCTGCGGTGAGGTCAGCGTAATAGACTTCCGCCCCAGCGCTGCTTTAGCAGGATAGAACTTATTATCACTTCCGGCAATTTCAAAAAGAGTCACCTCCTTGTCATAAGAGGTAATGCCGTTCGGAATGTTTTTGAGCGAAAGACTTACAGTGCTATCCTTTACCGTCATCTGATCCACCTCAGGACTATCGTAGCCAAAGCCGGTCACGCCGTAGGTTTTAGCCAATGCCTGATAAGCCAGACGTTCGCCCGGAGTTTTTTTATCATACGGGTGAATGTTATTTTCCACACCGGCATCCAGCAAAATCGCAATTCCGGTATTTGGAATCATTGATTTAGCTTTTAATTGAGCTGCACGAATGTATGCCGAATTATTCTTCTCGCTCTTATCGTTTGGTGTCAGCAGAAAATAGTCATAAGGTGCGATCTGGGTAAAATAAAAAGGAAACTCACCCACATTCCAGCGTTTACGCCAGTCTGTAACCATTGTCTTCAGCATGTCAGGGTATCTGTCCGGCTCCTGATAGTTAGTTTCGCCCTGATACCAGATGCAACCTTTGATACCATAACCGATGACCGGATTAAGCATTCCGTTAAACAAAGTAGTCGGAGTGCGATTCGGCACTTTGATGCTGTCTCCTTTTTGAGGAATTCCGGTCTTTTCAAAAGCGCAAGAAGTCTCTTTACTCATCCATGCCTGAATGCAGGAACCGCCATAACTCACACATATCAATCCCACCGGAACGTCCACAATCTCATTGACCAGTTTACCAAAATAGTAACCGGTGGCTGAGAAATCAGCAATAGAAGCAGGAGTTGCTTCGGCCCATTGCGCTTTAAATTCAGTTTGCGGCTCGGTAGTGGATGCGCGGGGAACTGTGATTACACGAATATTTTTGTTTTTTGAACGCAAAATCGCATCATTGGAATTTGCCACCGGAGAAGCCTTGAAGCCCTTCATCGGCTCTTCCATGTTTGACTGGCCGGCGCAAATCCACACCTCGCCGATAAGCACGTTTGACAGCTTCACCTGTTTACCGTCAGAAATAGTCACATCGTATGGCCCACCGGCTTTGGGCGTAGCTACTTTTGTGCTCCATTTACCATTAGCATCGGTTACCGCTGCGTATTTTCTTCCGTTCCACGAAGTTGAAATCTGCACTCTTTTGCCTGGTTGGTCTGTTCCCCACACAGCTACTTCGGATTGCTGCTGAAGCACCATATTATCAGTAAAAATGGAAGCCGGCTTGGGTTGGGCAAATGAAATTGTAGTGGTCATTAACCATACGGCAATGACTCCGATTTGTTTTACAAATAAAATATTTTTCATAATCCGGGGAAATGGGTAGAGACGCGATTCATCGCGTCTATGATAGCGTTAATTATTTCTTCGTATTTATTTTCTCTCCAAAATCCTTTTGCTGATCCTGAACCTCCTGAAGCTCACGTTTGCGTTCTTCATCGGTGCGGGTGGACTGATGCTCTTTGCCAAAAGTCTTAGCTTTTGCTGAAATCGTTTTCGGAGTTTCGTCATATACAGCTTTGAGGGCAGTAGGTACTGATACAAATTCGAGAGTAGCGGCTTTCGGTGCATGCTCCCCTTCGAAAAGGACACGGGCATTGACCTTTATCTTACCCGCTTTCAGAGTGGAACGGATCAGCACCGGTGCAGAGCCAAACTCGACCAAACGAGGATTTGCTCCGATGCGGTCATCGCCGATGATCTCACCCTCACCTTCTACCGTAAAATAGACCTGATCTTTGGCCAGACGGCGTACATTGCCTTCATCATCAGTCACTTCTGCGACTACGACTGCAAAATCAGAACCATTCGCCACCAATGACTGACCGTCATTATCGAGTGTCAATCGGAGTTTGGTAGATCGACGGGACGGCATTTTCTTAGTCGAACACACCACTTTGCCGTTAATCAAACCTTCCGCCACAAAGCTCACCTGCTGCCACTTCTTTTGCTCGTAAGTCAACACCCTCATTTTCATAAAATCAAATACATTCTTGAAAATAATGGGCGGATGAGGCATTCCCGGAGCAACCTTAGGCGCTTTCATGACCAGCGTATCTTTTTCGTAAACAATCAGGCGGACTTCATCACAATTGGTAAATACCACCACATCAGGATCTGAAAATGGAGTGATTTCGTGTGCGATATAAACCATCGGACCGCTTTCGGCCACCGGCAGTTTCACATCGGCATCCTGCTGGCTTTTAAACATATAGTAAGCATATTTCGGCTGACGGAAGTTATCCATCATTCCCCCGAAGTAAGGATCAGGGTGATAACCGCGCTGATGGTCAAAAGCGTGCCACTGCGCACCACCGATAAACTGACGGCTGGCGGTGTACATTTCATCGTACGTCTGAGCCAGTCGCAATGCCTGCACGATTTGCGGACGTTCGCCCCAGCTACGGGCTGCCCGGTTATTATTGTTGTGGGCATACCAATCATCCACCGTCTCGCCAAACTCGCGGGTAAAGATGCTTTGCTTCACCGTACCGGTATCTTTTGGCCAACCGTAAACGAGGTCGTAGTTTTCGGCCACTCCTGCCGAATGGATATCAGCCACTGCAAAACACCCTTTGTAAGGGTACTCTTCGTGAGTGATTTTCAATACGTTATTAGAAAATGAGAGTGGAAACTGAGTTTCATTAAGCACAGGTTCCCAGGCGATTACGCAAGCATGATTGCGATCACGACGGATCATATTTTTTACATCATCGTAAACGCGTTGTTCAAAAATAGAATCCTTTTTATTCCAATATTGCCAGCCGGGAGTAGCCACAGTCAGAAACATTCCCAATTCATCACACGCATCAAGAAATGACGGATCCTGCGGATAGTGCGCCGAACGGATAATGCGGCAACCGGCATCACGAAGCTTTTTCACATCGCGCCAGTGCATATTATTAGGCACAGCATTTCCCACATAGGCAAAATCCTGATGACGGTTAGTTCCGAGCAATTGGATATAGGGTTTTCCATTCAGGTAAAAGCCTTCTTTTCCGCGAAACTCGATAGAACGAATGCCAATACGGCTCATCACCCCATCAAGAGACTGATTACCTGACAATACGCGACTTTTCACCTGATATAAATAAGGAGAATCCGGTGTCCAAAGCTTCGGATTCTTTACCGAATATTGCTGTTTTACCGATTGAGCCTGACCGGGTAAAAGTTTCACTGCGGTCACTAATGTCTTCAGCGGATTGCCTTTATCATCACAAAGTGTAGTTTCCAGTTTGAGATTGACCGCCTTAGCCGATTCGTTGATGATCTCTGTCTGAGCAAAAACATCGGCATGCTTTGCACTGATATTATCTGAATGAATAAATACTCCGCCACCGGCTACTTTACCGGCCTCATTGGCATCAGAAATATGAACCGGAGAGACAGCTACCATCCACACGTCACGGTACATTCCCCCGTGATAGGTAAAGTCAAGCTGTGATTGCTTCTTGCCCGGAGCATAGGTTTTATCATCGCTATTGTCCGTAATCACGGCTACTAACACCTTCTCACCCGGTTTTACACCAAGGTCAGTCAGGTTAATATTGAACGGCAGATAACCGCCAAAATGCTCTTTCACCAATTTGCCATTCAGGTAAACTTTAGATTTCCCCATCACAGCCTCAAATTGCAGATAGACTTTTTTCCCTGCCAGATCCTTATTGACCGTAAAGTGCTTACGGTACCAGGCAATGCCCTGATAATTGCGACCGCCACTGGCTTCCGACGGCTCCAACTCCACGGTATGCGGTGTGGCTACAACATCCCATTTTGAATCATCGAATGCAACAGTCTCAGCTCCGGCAAAATCGCCTTTATGAAAACGCCAACCGATATTGAAGTCGAAAACCTCCCGTCGCTGATTTTTCCATTCGAAAAAACCGGCGGTAGAGAAGGGTCGCTGCGCTTGAGCAACCAAAATCAGAAATAGCGATAGAAGTAAAAAAGAGGTCTTTTTCATAGTTTGTTTTATTCGCAGTAAAACCTCCATGGGTTTGAAAACCTTGGAGGTTTATTATCATTATTTATTCACAAACGAATTCGTAATCACCTGAGCCGATTTCGGCCTTATTCCTTTTCAATGAAACGCCTTCACCCTGACTGACCGTCACTTTATCTGAAGGTAGAATCACGGTAGCGGTAGTATTAGCAGGGACAGAGACTTTCAATCTGAATTGTCCGTTTTCCTTTTTCCAATCTACTTTTATCGGTCCATAAACTGATGCGTATGAAGCCTTTGCGTAAGTCAGATCGCCAACGGGTTGCGGAGCGATGATCGTATGTTTGAATCCCGGCTGCTTGATATCCGGTTGAATGCCTGCTACCGAACGGTAAAACCACTCCTCGATCTGCCCCATCATAAAGTGGTTCCACGAGTTGCCTGTCGATGGATCCCACTGCTCGGTCAAGGTGGTGAGGCCGTACTTCAACTGAAAGCCATACCCCGGAGCATCGTAGTGATTCGTCATTTTGTACATCAGCTCATTCAGCCCATTATCGGCTAACACACGGAAAAGAAAACGGT
>JAUZOF010000219.1 GCA_030706585.1 Bacteroidota bacterium | reverse complement strand
GGATTTGTTTTTTCAGTGGAGTCCCTGACTGAAGTTGAAAAAGCAATGTGCGTAATGCTCCATTATGATATTTGGCAGAATGAAGGTGGGTTTGACTCACTTGAAGATAGCATTAGAGCAATTGGTGATAATCCTGTTCTCGTTGATGAGATAATAGAGATCATGGAAATCCTGACCGATCGAATTGACTTTGTTGAAAAAGAAATCGAATTGCCTTATTCTCAGCCCCTCATGTTGCATGGTCGATACACTCGTGAGCAGATTCTAGCAGCATTTGGATTTAGTACATTCGAGAAGAAATCATCAAACCGTGAAGGTGTTGCAGAAAATAAAGAGTTGAATACGGAGCTGCTTTTTGTTGATTTAGTAAAATCAGAAGAGGACTTTTCTCCATCAACTTTATATCAAGACTATGCAATTAGTGATACAAAGTTTCATTGGCAATCACAGAATGCTGCGAGACCGGATAGGGGTAAAGGCCTTTCATATATTCAACATGAAGAAATAGACAAAAGAATTCTTCTTTTTGTTCGTGAACGCAATGAGAACGAGTTTAAGAATACGATGGCCTATGTATTTCTAGGAGAAGTGGTGTATGAAGATAGTTATGGAGCTAAACCTATGAGTATTCATTGGGTATTAAAAGAGTCAATGCCTCCTTATTTTTGGAAAGATTCGGCTAAGATGGCGATTGGGTGATAAAATTACCAATAAAAGATTTCTATATACATACTACTCATTAGTATGTAGAATTACTATCTAATAAAGTATTCATTTAATGGGCGAACGCATACCTATTCACTCAGATCATCAGGCAGTATTGCTATACAACACTCCGCGAGATTGTTGGGAAGATAAGTCAGGCAGTATTACTGCTATGTATGAGGCCTATTATTATGGTAATCATACGGGCTATGATATCTATTTTCGGGGTGGCGATAAGAAGTTTTTTTATTTATTAGGGAAGGTGAAAATACTATCCCGAATTCAGTCGATTGATATCCGAAAACAGGATGTATATGTGGCCGGTCATCGGGTAAACGCACAGCAGGTAGATGCTTTTGAAGAAGGATATTTTCGGGTGCATACGTCGGTAAGAACTTATTTTGGGAAAGAGCTCAGCTTTAAAAGCAATCAGTATCGGGAGATATTCCGCTATTTTCAGGCATTGGCCGGATATGCCGCCGGTGTGGCGAAAGAGAACTCACCGCTGAGTTTTCTTTCGCAAAGTTACCTTCGCTTGGAGAAAGAAGTACCGGATTCGGTGTTGTTGGATTACCTGCAGGGCAGTGTCCGCCTTATCCCCCACCAGGAACGACTGATATTACCCTTCGATTTTAATCAGAGTCAGTCACGGGCCATTACAGCCGCTATGCAGCACAATATATCAGTGATTGAAGGGCCTCCGGGTACGGGGAAAACACAGACCATTCTCAATTTGATCGCTAATATCCTGTATGCAGGAAAAAACTGTGCGGTGATTTCCAACAACAACACAGCGGTAGAAAATGTGTACGAAAAACTGGAAGAAGAGCAGTTGAGCTTTCTGACCGCCAGTCTGGGCCGGAAAACGAATGTGATTCAGTTCTTTGAAAACGATCAGCAAGCCTTGCTCACAGCGTTTTTGGAACAACAGCCCACCCCACTGACGGAGAAAGAACTGAAACGAATGGATGCCCTTAGCCAAACCATCAGACGGATTCAGGACATAGAGGTGGAAACAGCCGTACTGGAATCGCAACTGATCGAATTGCAGCACGAAAAAAGATACTACGAGCTGATTACAGACAACATCCCCCTGAAACTGAAAGGCAGTTTATCATCGGCCGGATATATGTCTTTGATATCCCGTTTACAGGAGCCCCGAAAACTGTGGTTCTACGAGCGTTGGTTGATGGCCTACAGGCTTCGGCTAAAAAGGTGGAATGCCGATATCAACGCTTTAATCCAGAGTATAGAGCAACTGTATTATATCAGTCGCACAAAGGAGCTAACTCAACAAATAGCAAGCAACAGACATTATCTAAAGCAGCAAAACAAAGAGCAGATCACGAAAGAGTTACAAGTGCTCTATCGGAGATCATTGGAGCAACATATCCTCAACATTATAGCAAGCAATCGTATAGAACCTTTACTGCGGGTGATTACAAGCATGACTTTACGGCATTTCTACAGAGATATCCGGTGGTGCTGAGTACTTCGCAGTCACTGCTCAACAATGCACCGCGTGGGTTTTGTTTCGATTACCTGATTATTGATGAAGCTTCGCAGGGCGATTTGCTCAGCAGTACCCTGGCCATGAGTTGTGCCACTAATCTGGTAGTGGTGGGCGATTCGCGTCAGTTGCAGCAGATTGATGAGGAAATGCTTTTTGAGCAATCGGAACTACTGGCTAATAAACATGAAGTACCCGAAGCTTATCGGTATTCAAGCAACTCTATTCTAAAATCGGTAAAAGATGCTGTGAAAACAGTGCCCACTACCCTACTGAAAGAACATTACCGCTGTGCGCCGGATATTATCAATTTCTGCAACCAGATGTTTTACAACGGTGAATTGGTGGCCATGACCCGGAACGAGGGTAACCACTTACAAATCATTAAAACAGTGGAGGGTAATCATGCCAGAAGTAATCCTTCGGGGAGTGGGTTGTACAATCAGCGTGAAATTGATGAAATTGCGCTTCTACTACCTGAAAACAACTCTAAGAGCGTGGGTATCATATCTCCTTTCCGCTATCAGGCTGATTTGCTAACGCAGCAGTTTGCTTCCGAAACCGTGGAAGCTGACACGATACACAAATTTCAAGGCCGGCAAAAGGAAGAAGTGATTCTATCGTTTGTGGTGAATTCGCTGGATCAGGACCCGAATAAAGAAAAGAGTCGGCTCTACAACTTTGTAACCAATGAAAAGTTGCTAAACGTGGCTATCTCCCGCGGACGCAAAAAGGTGACGGCGATTGTGGCCGATAAGGTGTATCATTCCGAAAACAATATCATCAGTGACTTTATCAAATACGCCGAATATCTGTATGGCACGGATGTAAGCAGGGAGTCGACGGTGACTTCGGTATTTGATTTGCTGTATTCCGAACATAGCAATGCCCTTTTGGCCAAATATAAAAATCGTCCGGATAAGCACAAAACAGAGTTGCTGATGTGCGACATCATCGATGAGCTGTTGGCGGATTATAGCTATATCGGCTATGCGATGCATACCCGTTTGGGCTCGTTAGTGCAGGTGCCGGAGGGAATTACAGAAGCTGAAAGAAAGTATATTTTGCATCCGTGGGCACATGTTGATTTTCTATTCTACAACAAAGCGTCGAAAGCAAAGCTCTTTGTACTGGAAGTAGACGGTATCAGGTACCACGAACAGGATAAAAAGCAGTCCGTACATGATCGGATAAAAGATAAAATTTTAGAGTCTAATCAGATTCCGGTTTACCGCTTCAAAACCAACCAATCGAATGAGAAGCAACGGTTGAAAGATATTTTGAAAGTTTTTTCGCATTGAATTTTCATTAGACAGGTTGGATTATATATGGATATTCTCTCGCCGGAGTTGAAACAAAAACGATCTCACAACGCATTTATAGAAACCAATTTTCTGGCTTACGAGAATAAAGAGATTCATTTGCCGGATAAGTTTATTCCGAGTGATGAGTTTCTGGCGTATCATCGGGAGCATATTTTTAGAGGATAATATTCTGTCTTTTTATTATGGATATCAAACTTCCTTATGGATTGGAAAATGGAGAATTAGTCTCTATTGACGATGTGGAGAATGGACTGGCATGTAATTGTGTCTGTCCAAATTGTGGCGAAACCCTGATCGCAAGAAAAGGTAATATTAGAGAGCATCATTTTGCTCATTATAAATCAGACGATTGCGGATGGACAGGAGAGTCTGTGATTCATAAAATAGCTAAGGAAATTATCGCTAATTCCAGAACAATCAAACTGCCTAATTTAATATGGAGTTATAACCCTGTAATTGCGATATACGGAGAAAGAACTATTTTAATTGATAATGTAAAACTAGAACAAAAGATTGGAAGTATAATCCCAGATATTATTATTGAAACCAAGGGTCGTGAATTACTTGTTGAGATTAAGGTTTCTCATGGAATTGATCGGAATAAATTTTTGAAAATAAAGAAGCTTGATATTCCAACTATTGAGATAGATGTAAAAGAACTTGTGTCTAGCTTGTTTAAAAAAGGCGATTATTTTCTGAGAAGCGCTTCCTTTGAAGAGGCTCTGATTGATAGTGATAAAAATAAATATTGGATTTACAATACAGAAAAAGAACGCTTCAAAGGAATATTCAAAGAACGATATGCGATTATAAGATTTGTAGAGCATTTAAAGTCAAAATATTTTGATTTGTATTATGTCGATGATTGTCCTATTGAAAAAAGAAAGTGGAAATCCGGTTATAGAGAAGGGCAATCATATGCATCTGTAGATGATGACTGTCGGCTTTGTAAATATAATCTAGGATATGATATGCATCAAATTGAAGGAGCGGTGACAAAAAGGATTTTATTTGAGCAAGAAGGAATATACTGTATTGGTCATCTAAGTGGAGAAGGGGAATGGAAGATAAAAAGTGTTTTATTTCATAATATGAAAAAACTGCCTGATATTGACCAGATTGAATGATTAAATCGTTGTTTCTTATATATAAATGAAATCCCCCTTCCGATCCCAATCGCAAGGAGGATATTCATGTTAAAGTGCCGTCAGTTCCACCAAGGGACCACCCTCTTTACCTCCAGTCTTACCAGATAGCGGTAGCTAAGGGCCTGCTCATTTCCGATAAGGGAATAGTCGAAGTCGCGACGGTCAAACTCAGCATGGATGGCTGCCAGATAAGCGCCACGGGTACTTGTCCAACCCCGATTACCCACTTCGCGATTGAAACGCTCTATCAGGTGTTCGTCACTCTCCCCGGCCAGTGTGTCGAGGAAGTCTTTGAAAAGATTCTGATTAGTCATTGCACAAAAATTTAAAGATTAAACATTGTGCATCGAGGAAAGAGAGAAAACGGAAAATAACGGAGAACCACTTTTTTGATCCGAATGATCCGCATACTAAACCACCGTGGCGTGTCGCTCGGTTGGTATCCCTAAGGATTCCTGATGCAGGTGCAAAGGTAGTGATATTTCCCGCCAAATGGCATTTTCCCGACAGATTACGTTGAAGAATTCTCCCACCAAACCGAATAACTTGTTATATTTGCCGCGAAAAATAACCATACAATAACATAAATATATCTGATATGTGGCTTAATATAGTGAATTGGTTTAGTAATCAATCCAATAGCGGATTGATCATAATGTTTGCTATCCCTGTTGTGTTTTTTACCCTGAAGCTGATCTATGCGCGTTTTAAGAAACCGGAAGAAGAGGTTCCGCATCCGGATGACTGGATTGGCCAGTTGGAGCACCAGCTTAAGAAGTTTGACAAGCACAACGATAAGTTTGATAAGCTGGGAGTGGATTTTGAATATCTCCGTGAAAACATCCACCTGACTGAGCAGCTGAAGAAGAAAAAAAGAAAATAAACGGCATTAGCCAAATGACAACAGCCTACTGCATATACGCGGTAGGCTGTTGTCGTTATAGGGGGATTTCAACTTATTTCAACTCCTTTCCGGTAAATATATTGTAGCCGCGGGTTGACGGAAAGACGAATAGATATTAGCCGGAACTCCTGATATCCGGAATGTTTTTTTGTCCGATTTATCTTCCTGTTTGTTATAATTGTACAGCTACTTTCCGCGACGGATAAATCAATAAAAACAGGACTTTCCGGCCATGAAGAATAATGTTGCTATTGGGGCTTTAGGAGTTGTTTTGCTCCTGAGTGGATGTGCGTTTGATTACTATATGCCGGCCACACAAAGCGTGCCTTTGTTTACTCAGAAAGGGGATGTCAAAGTATTGGCAAGTGCCGGTCTCGATAAAGAGAATTATGTCGGAGAGGTACAATGTGCTTATTCGATGTTGGATCATTTGAGTATTTCAGGTGCTTTTTCGGGAATGGGCGGCAAGAAGAATGACCAGTTTATTCAACCTGACGGTGTGGCTTTTGATGTAGCGTTGGGTTATTATAAGTCATTCAGTGAATCCATCGTGTTTGAAACCTATGGCGGAATTGGTGCATACTCCAGGTATCCCCGGTATAATCCGGGTGATGCCTTGATTCAATATGATAATGTCTCGGACATCAATGCCGTGAATCTCTTTGTCCAACCCAACCTGGGGTATGTAGCACCGAATTTTGAGTTCGCTCTTTCTACCCGTATAGCACAGTGGAGTTTTACCAGGGTCGAAAACCGGGCTACTCCGGGAACGGATGAGTATGACCGGTTGCGACAAATAGCACGGGGGAAGAACTTTGTTGTTTTTGAGCCTGCTCTTACACTGCGAGGAGGCTCTGAATACAAAAAGGTCCAGATTCAAATTGTAAAAACACTTCCGGATAGAGTGAATGGGAAAAGACTGTTTGATACCTTCCATATCAGCGCCGGTCTTATTCTTGTATTTCCCAAAGGAAGCCAGAAGAACAGGTAAGGGAGTCTTTTGATGTTTAAACTAATATGCCATGAAGAATTTTGTTTGTATTCTGGGTATGGGGATCGCTCTTATCCTGAGTGGATGTACCCACTATTATTATCTGGCGGAGACTCAAAATGTTCCGCTATTCACCCAAAAAGGAGACCTCAAAGTGTCAGGAGGGGTCGGTTGCGGTGAAGGTACCTATAATGCAGAGATGCAGGGGGCTTATTCCATCCTGGATTACCTGTCGGCCTCAGTCGGAGTAATGGGGATGGGTAGTGAAAAAGCGTTGTTTGAAGAGTCGGGCGGAACGACGTTTCATGGTGCACGGGGTTTTTATTCTCCTGTGGGTAAATCAATGGTATTTGAGACCTATGGGGGCCTGGGTGGATACTATCAACACAACCATTATCAGAACGGAACCTATATATCGGATATCACTGCCATGCGGATGTTTCTCCAGCCCAATCTGGGGTATGTCTCAAAAAGCTTTGAAATGGCCATTTCCACCCGCATTTCAAAATTGAATTATTCGAAGGTGAGTCAGAATCTGCCAACCGCGATGGTTGAATACGCCCGGTTAACCCAGATTGCCCGCGATAAGCAGTATTTGCTGGTAGAACCGGCCCTTACCCTACG
>JAUZOF010000218.1 GCA_030706585.1 Bacteroidota bacterium | reverse complement strand
CGTAAGTGTGGTAAGTGTAATTACAGGAGGCCCTTCGGAAAAGGTGGGAATTATGCCAGGTGACCGTATTATTAGTATAAATGATTCTGTCTTTGTCGGGAAAAATATTACTAATGAGCGGGTGATGAAGAAACTTCGCGGTAAAGAGGGTTCTACTGTCAAGCTGGGTATTAAAAGACGTTCTTCCCATACTGTGCTGGTTTATAATATTAAGCGAGGAGAGATTCCTGTAAATAGTGTGGATGTGGCTTATCCGGTGCAGCCCTCTATTGGATATGTAAAGATCAGTAAGTTTGGAAGTAATACTTATAATGAATTTGTGGCTGCGTTAGCTAAATTACGCGCTCAGAAATGTTCGAGCTTTATTATTGACTTGCGAGGAAACCCCGGTGGATTCCTGGATGCATCAATTAATATGGTCAATGAGTTTCTTCCACAGGGACGTCTGATTGTTTATACGCAAGGAAAAACAATGCCTCGCTCTGATGCTGTTTCTACCGGTTCCGGTTCATTCCAGTCTAATCAGGTCGTGGTGTTACTGGATGAGTTTTCCGCTTCTTCAAGTGAAATTTTTGCCGGAGCTATTCAGGATAATGACCGCGGACTTATTATTGGCCGCCGTTCATACGGTAAAGGTTTGGTGCAGCAGCAATATCAGCTTGCTGATGGTTCGGCACTTCGTCTTACCATTGCCCGATATTATACTCCATCCGGACGTTGCATTCAGAAAGATTATGTGATGGGTGATCAGAAAGATTATGAAGATGATATAATGAATCGCTATCTGCACGGAGAGTTCGACTCGAAAGACAGTATCAAGCTGAATAAGAAGAAAGAGTTCAAGACCCTGACCGGACGCAAAGTTTATGGTGGTGGTGGCATTATGCCGGACATCTTTGTTCCCCGTGAGTCTGATGGCGTTAATTCGTATTATAACAGCCTTGTTAATTCAAGCCTGCTCTATCAGTTTTGCTTTGAATATGCGGACAAGCATCGCCAGGCATTGAAGCAATTTAAAAACTACAAGCAACTGCAAGCTTATTTAAATGGAGAGGATTTGGTAGATCAGTTGGCTGATTTTGCACATGAAAGAGGGGTGAGAAGAAGACCTATTTACATAGAAATGTCACGCGCATTGCTGGAAGTACAAACCGAGGCATATATTGCACGTAACATCTTGGGTGATGAGGCTTTCTATCCGATTTTTATGCAAGATGATCAAACGTTAAGTCAGGCTATCAATGCAATAAAAACCAAGCAAGCATTGAATCTATCGCTTAAAGCACAGAACGTGCGTCGGTCAAAATAAGATCCATCGGTTGATCAAACGTATCGGCGGGAATTTGTTCGAAAAGTTGAAATTCGAAACAAATTCCCGCTTTTTTTGCTTCGATCATTGGCAATAACCTGTCATAGAAACCTTTACCGTAGCCCATTCGGTTTTTATTCAGGTCAAACGCAAGTCCAGGAACGATGACCAGGTCTATTGAATCATAATGTTCAATAAATTCCCCTGTCGGTTCCATGACATTAAAAATGCCACGTGTCATTTGATTCATTCCGGTGAAGCGTTTGATTTTCAATTCTTTATGGTGTACAACCGGTAACAGAATAGTTTTATTTTCACTCCAACGTTTAATTGCGGGAATTGTATTCACTTCAAACGATAATGCGAAATAGCATAAAATTGTTTGAGCTGTTTTAAAAACCTCAGTAGCCTCAAGGCGTGAAATTACGTTTTCGGAAAGATGTATCAGATGTTGTTCTCCTTTATCTTCCCTTACTCGAAAAATCGATTTTCGAAGTTCCTTTTTTTCTAGATCAATCAAACTTTTTTCCTTCATACTGTTCTATTGCATTTCTCCATTCCTGTGAAATTATTTTTGATGCTTTACTTTCGGGATGATAACCCACCATTACGGTGCGGCAGGAACTTTTCAGTTCTCCGGTTTCAAGATTGACCAGCTGTTGCACCATTTTCATGCTTTTATTGCCAATACCGGCTACTTGTGTCCTAACTTCAAGCTTTTCGTGCATGAAAGTCGGTGCGTGGTAATCGATATTTACGTTGGCAACTACGATATCTATTTTTGTCCAGTCTATAATGGTTGATTTAACAGCCTGAAAATAGGCTGATTTGCCTAAATCGAAATAGCTAAGGTAAATAGCATTATTTACATGCCCTAACGAGTCGATGTCGTTGAATCGAATCTGGATGGGAAGCCGGTGTTTGATATCTTCTATGATCATAGCTGTTTAACTAAAGATTATATTGTTAATGACCTGTTCGCCAATGTGTTCGTTGATTCTTTTGATTAGCATCTCACGACACATTTGTAATTCACCGCGGAGTACAGATGAGCTGATTTTGACGTATAGTATTTTGTTCTTTATGAAAATAGAGGTGGTGTACTGGGCGACATTATTACCCAGCAAAACCCTCCAGCATTGGATGATTCTTCTTTCCTGAAATTTTCCGTTCCAGTTGTTTTCCTTCAGAAACTCCTGTATAACTTCACCTAATGATTGTGCGTTTTTACGTTGCATGGTTCTCTTTTTTAGACCAGTGTTTTATATCTGTTGGAATTCTCCTTGTGCAACCTGATATAAATGATAGTTGCTGTGCACTTTTGCTATGATCTCATCAAGGTATTTGCGGTTGGTGTCTGTGATAAAAATCTGTCCGAATGTATCACCGGATACCAGTTTTATGATTTGCTCTACGCGGTTAGCATCAATTTTGTCAAAAACATCATCAAGCAATAGGATAGGAGTGACCTTGCTGCTTTTTTTTAAAAACATAAACTGAGCGAGTTTCAAGGCAATCAGATAGGTCTTGTTTTGTCCCTGTGAGCCTATTCGCTTCAACGGATGCTCTCCCAATAGCATTTCCAGGTCGTCTTTGTGAATTCCACGCGAAGTGTAGCCCAGGATTTTATCTCTTTCCCTACATTCTGCAAGCAGTTCAGTCAGATTTCCATTTTGTATATGGGAACGGTAAAGCAGTTTTACACTTTCGTTACCCAGACATATGAAATTGTAATATTCCTGGAAAACCGGGATAAATTCTTCAATAAACTCCTCCCTTTTCCTGTAAATGTATGCAGCTGCACGGCTCATCTGCTCTTCCAGTATTTCCATGAGGGAAAGATCCGTATGAGGAGTTTCGCTTTTGAGTATTGAATTTCGTTGTGTTAACGCCTTGTTGTAGCGAATCAAAGCATCAAGGTAGATTTTGTCGGATTGAGAAATAACCTGGTCTATAAATTTCCGGCGTTCCTCGCTTCCGCCCTGGATCAGGATGGCATCTTCAGGCGAAATCATCACCAACGGAATGAGCCCGATGTGGTCTGATAATCTTTCGTACTCTTTTTTATTGCGCTTAAATTGCTTCTTCTGTCGGCGTTTCATGCCGCAATAAATCTCTTCCGCACGTTCATCTTGTTTGTAGAACCCCTGCAGCATAAAGAAATCTTCTTCGTGGCGGATATTTTGATTGTCGAGCGTATTGTTGAAGCTTTTGCAAAAAGAGAGATAATAAATGGCGTCAAGCAGGTTTGTTTTTCCCATGCCATTGTTTCCAAGAAAACAATTTATCTTGGCTGAGAAATCAAAATCGGCCTGAGGAATATTTTTATAGTTTACGATCGAAATATTTTTGAGAATCATCTTAAATGTCGCTCCGTTCTTGTTGGAATCATGCAAAGTTAGAAAAATTACCCGCAATCCCCGTTTTTCAACTGACATAGCCTTTCCTGGCTGGAAAAAGTTTAACGGAAATTTCGTTAGTATCAACAAAAAGGCTACTTTTGCCTTCCGAACAAAAAACTCCGAATTAATTAAAAAGGAATATGTCAGAAAACACAAAGAATCAAAATCCAATTGAACTGGAAAATGTTCAGGAAGCTCTAACCAAATCAGAGCAGTTTATTGAGAAATACCAAAAGCAGATGCTTATCGGATTGGCAGTTGTGGTTGTCGCTGTTTCAGGTGTATTAGCATTTAACTATGCTTATATTAAACCTAAAGAGCGTAAAGCTGAAGCTGCTATGTACAAAGCTGAGATTGCTTTCCAGCAGGATTCCTTCAAGCTGGCTTTGAATGGTAACGGAGCCGATGTAGTCGGTTTTCAGTCGATTATCGATGATTACGGTATTACCAAGTCAGCAAATGTTGCTAAATTCTATGCCGGAATTTGCAACAAAAACCTTGGAAATTACGAGCAGGCTGTGAAATATCTGAAAGATTTTGATTCTGATGATAAAATGATGGCTCCTGCAGCTTTGTCTGCTATCGGCGACTGTCAAATTGAATTGGGTAATGTAGATGATGCTGCAGATTATTTCGTTAAAGCGGCTGATAAAGCAAATAATGAACTGCTTTCTCCGATTTGTTTGAAAAAAGCAGGTCTTGCTTATGAAAACCTGAAGAAGTTTGACAAAGCTGTAGATGTATATACTACTATTAAAGAGAAATATTTCAATACACCGGAAGCTGCCGATATTGAAAAATACATTGAAAGAGCTAAACTGAATCAATAATCATGGCTACAGCATATCAAAATCTTTCTTCATACGATTCTTCTAAAGTTCCTAACGCTTCAGCATGGAAAGTTGCCATTGTTGTAGCTGAATGGAATTCGGATATTACCGAAAGTTTACTTCAGGGAGCGTGTGATACTCTGGAACGCCACGGAATGAAGGCTGATAATATTTCAGTGCATCGCGTGCCGGGAACTTTTGAGTTGACTTTTGGAGCCCGCGAAGTAGCTGAGAGCCTTGAAGTGGATGCTGTAATCGTTTTAGGTTGCGTAGTTCGCGGAGATACTCCACATTTTGATTACGTTTGTCAGGGTGTAACAACAGGCGTTACAAGACTGAATCTGTTATTTGGTATTCCATTTATTTTCGGCGTGTTAACTACCGATAATATGCAGCAAGCACTCGACCGTGCGGGCGGAATCCACGGTAACAAGGGCGATGAAGCTGCAATTACTGCGATAAAAATGATAGATTTTTCTTGCAGATTAAAATAAAAGCATTACCTTTGCAACGCAATTGAGAAACGGGGGCGGTTACCAGAGTGGCCAAATGGGGCAGACTGTAAATCTGTTGGTTTTCACCTTCGGAGGTTCGAATCCTTCACCGCCCACGAAAAAGTTTACAATTGGCCTGATAAATACCTTGTAGGTTTTATTAAAGTTGTAAATCAAATTGCGGGAGTAGCTCAGTTGATAGAGCATTAGCCTTCCAAGCTGAGGGTCGCGGGTTTGAGTCCCGTCTCCCGCTCAACAAGAAAAGCACTTCGATACCGAGGTGCTTTTTCTTTTCTATCCGTTTTTCCGTTCCTTCAGAAAATCTTCTCCAGAAACATGTTTACAATTTCCACCGCAATCAGGATAATGATGATCCACTCAAGTGCTGAGCTGTGGGAGTGTTGAGTTATTTCTTTGAAGATATCCAGATTTTCCTTGACAATGCGCAGATTTTCCTGGAGGCTTTTATGTCTGATGCGCAAATCGAGTTCAAGGCTTAGGTCATCGTTGAGTTTATTGAGAAATTCATCGTTCCATGAGAGTCGGGGTGAATCAAAGATGTAAAGGTTTTCCGCTATTCTTATTTTCAGGTTAAGTGTTTTGCCGATCGATTGAAGTAGCTTCTTACCTTTTAGAGAAAATCGGCCGCGCTCTTCCAGTTCGCTGCTGAACTGCCGTGTTGTAGCCAGTAGTAGGTTCGATTGTTCCGTGAAGTAATCCAGTGCGATTGATTGCGCGATATTGAGCATGATGATCTTTGCTATATCGGTGTTGATCTCATTCAATACAACGCGGTCAAAGAAGATATGGTAGTCGGCGTCCGGATTTATTTCGATGTCGAAATTTTCGCTCATCAGCTCTTTGGAGTCAATCTTCAGGATTTGGCGGATTGCATTGATGATCTGCGTCTGTTCTGCCTTTTCCACACCTAAAAATACGATGCTTCCATAATCAAATATATAGAAGTAGCAGAATTCGTCTGTCTGATAGATCAATTCGGTCGGATCGGTATAGATACAGTCAAAGGTCAACCCGTTTTTTATTAGCTTCAGGTCAAGTCTGTCTCCCAGGTGGTAGCCTATTGTTGATATTCTTCTCATAATTCTTCTGGTTGTATTTATTAACAAGCAAGTCGCTTTATCGGTTCGTTGACGCCGGTGAAAACAATTTCCACCTTTATTTCTTCTTTTTTCCCTTGTGATAAAAATCAGAAGGGGCTACCTTTGCAGGACTACATCAATAGGTATCTTATGAGAAAATATATAGCAGCAACCGCGCTTTCTGTGCTTTGCGGTTTGCATTCCTTTGCTCAGGAGCCATCCAGCTATGCTCCGGCTTCTCCCTTGCGTATTCCTCTTTTTCTGGCCGGTAACTTCGGGGAGCTTCGAAACAACCATTTCCATTCCGGTATTGACTTTAAGACCCAGGGAAAGATCGGTATTCCTGTTTATTCTTTCGATGAAGGCTATGTATCGCGGATTATGGTTGCGCCTACAGGAAACGGCAAAGCCCTTTACATTAATCATCCCAATGGGTTGACTTCTGTTTATCTTCACCTTGACCATTTTTCGCCTGAGCTTGACGTTTTGTTTGAAGATTTGCAATATAAAGCAGAATCATACACGATTGATCATAAGTTTAAGGAGAATGAGATTCCGGTAAAGAAAGGCCAGTTGATTGCTTACAGTGGTAATAGCGGTAGCTCTGCCGGTCCGCATTTGCACTTTGAGGTGCGGGATACGAAGACAGAAGAAACTTTTGATCCCTTATTCTATTTCCGCTACCTCATTAAGGATCATATCGCACCACAGGCTCAGGCCGTGATGATTTACCCGATGCTTTATGATGGGGTGATCAATGGCTTAATGCAGAAGAAGCAATATTCCGTCGTTAATAAGAGTTTGCAACAGGTTCCTCTGGTTTGGGGAAAGATTGCTTTGGGGATTAAGGCGTTTGATCATAAAGACCAGCTTTCGAATATCTATGGGGTGAAGAAGATTCAGCTGTTAGTTGATGGAAAATTAATCTATACCAGCCGTATCAATCGTTTTCCTTTTCACGATACCCGTTATGTCAACAGTTTTATTGATTATAATGAGTGGCGCCTTCATCGTTCTTTGTTTATGAAATCCTATGTAGAGCCCGGTAATAAAATGGATATTTACGAGAATGTACAAAATGCG
>JAUZOF010000217.1 GCA_030706585.1 Bacteroidota bacterium | reverse complement strand
TGAAAGCTTTGCATTTTTTCTACTATATCCTGGGGGATAAGTTGTGGGGTGAATATGGCTTTAAAGACGCATTCAGCCTGAGCAGGCCGTGGTTTGCCGATTCCTATCTGGCTATCGACCAGGGGCCGGTTGTGGTGATGATTGAAAATTACCGTAGCGGAATGCTCTGGAATCTTTTTATGCAAAATACGGACGTCCGCAACGGTCTTTCCCGATTGGGATTCCGTTATTGATCAAAGACCTACTAACAAAAAAAATAAATCATGAAAAAACTCATCTCTACCGCCATTTTAATTTGTGCAATATTCCAATTGCATGCTGTCGGTCAGAAAGGCAAAAAAAAGAGTGAACAGCAAGCCGTACAAATGACTGCCACAACGCCGGACAGATCACTCTACTTCAGGCCCGATCCGAAAATGGATCAGTTTATAACCAATCTTATGTCAAAAATGACCCTGACTGAAAAGTTGGGACAGTTGAATCTTCCTTCTGCCGGAGACTTCACCACCGGGCAGGCTCAAAGTTCTGATATCGGTAAAAAGGTGGAAGAGGGAAAAGTAGGAGGACTTTTCAACATCAAAGGAGTAGAAAAGATTGCAGCGATCCAGAAGGTCGCCGTTGAAAAAAGCAGACTGAAGATTCCGCTGCTTTTCGGAATGGACGTCATACACGGTTATGTGACCAATTTCCCGATACCCCTGGGACTGGCTTCTTCGTGGGATATGGCGTTGATTGAGCAATCGGCCCGGGTAGCAGCCAACGAAGCCACTTCAGACGGGATCAACTGGACATTTTCCCCGATGGTCGATATTGCCCGTGATCCCCGTTGGGGACGTATAGCCGAAGGCTCGGGAGAAGATACCTACCTCGGCAGCCAGATTGCCAAGGCGATGGTGCACGGATATCAGGGCGATGATTTGTCAAAAAACAACACCATGATGGCTTGTGTAAAACACTATGCACTGTATGGCGCTGCCGAAGCCGGTCGTGATTACAACACCACCGACATGAGCCGTGTACGCATGTATAACGAATATTTTCCACCCTATAAAGCTGCCGTTGAGGCCGGAGTGGGCACGGTAATGGCATCGTTTAACGAAGTGGACGGAACCCCTGCCACTGCCAACCGCTGGTTGCAGACAGAGGTTCTTCGTAACCAGTGGGGATTTGGCGGATTTGTCGTCACCGACTATACCGGGATAAACGAGATGATTCAGCACGGTATCGGAAATCTGCAACAAGTATCGGCCAAAGCTTTGCATGCCGGAATTGATATGGACATGGTGGGAGAAGGATTCCTTACCACGTTGCAGAAATCTCTGGAAGAGGGAAAAATAACGCAGGCAGAAATTGATCAGGCTGTGCGCCGCATACTGGAGGCCAAATATCGTCTGGGATTGTTTGATGATCCATATAAATATTGCGATGCAAACAGAGGTAAAACAGAGGTGTACTGCCAGTCAAACCGGAATATCGCCCGCAATATTGCCGCTCAGTCGATGGTACTTATGGAGAATAAGAACCAAACGCTTCCGCTTAAAAAAACAGGAACCATAGCGTTGATCGGCCCACTGGCTAATAATCCAGAGAATATGCCCGGTACCTGGAGTGTGGCAGCCCGACATTCTGAGGCAGTTTCTCTGCTGAAAGGCTTGCAGGAAACGGTAGGAAAAGAGGTGAAAATACTTTGTGCCAAAGGATGCAACTTCGAGTACGACGCTGATCTGGAATCGCGATCTGCCATGTTTGGTAAGAATTCATACAGGGACAACCGGTCGAAGGAACTCATTTTGCAGGAAGCTCTGGATGCAGCGCGACAATCCGATGTGATAGTGGCAGCATTGG
This sequence comes from Bacteroidota bacterium, assembly GCA_030706585.1. Lineage (GTDB taxonomy): Bacteria > Bacteroidota > Bacteroidia > Bacteroidales > UBA7332 > CAXXIC01. Next base: position 5,375 of record JAUZOF010000217.1, on the reverse strand, counting down.
GCGAGGCCTCCGAGATGAGCGGAGAGTGCAGTTCCCGTACCCGTATTGACGTGCCTCAGTCTCAGAGAGATCTTCTGGCAGAACTCAAAAAGACCGGAAAGCCCGTGGTGCTGGTTCTGTTTACCGGTCGGCCATTGGTACTGAATGAGGAAAAAGAGCTGGCAGATGCCATTCTCAATGTATGGTTTCCGGGAAGTGAAGCCGGTTATGCCGTGTCAGACGTGTTGTTTGGCAAGGTAAACCCATCAGGCAAACTTTCGGTCACTTTCCCGCGCAGTCTTGGTCAGGTCCCCATTTACTATAACTACAAAAATACAGGTCGTCCGTTGAGCGATAAAGACCGGGACAATTGCCATTTTGAAAAATTCCGTTCAGCTTATCTGGATGAATGCAATACGCCGCTTTATCCATTTGGTTACGGACTCAGCTATACTACTTTCCAATACGGAGATGTGGCATTGAGTGCTAATGATCTCAGCGGAAACCAGACCCTGAAAGCTTCCGTAACAGTTACGAACACAGGTAAATATGACGGCTCGGAGGTGGTGCAGCTCTACATCCGTGATCTGGTAGGCAGTATCACTCGTCCGGTAAAAGAGTTGAAAGGCTTTCGCAAAATAGCATTGAAAGCCGGTGAAAGCAAAACGGTAACATTTGAAATCACTCCCGAAGACCTGAAATTTTACAATTCCGATTTGCAGTACGACTGGGAAAGCGGAGAGTTTGAAATCCAGATTGGAACCAACTCACAAGAGGTTAAGGTGGCTAAAGTAAACTGGCAAAAATAAATAGGTATAGAGTTTTATTCTCTAAGAGCCTGTTTAAATTTTACCGAAACATTTTACAAAGCAGTCAAATCACCTTTCTTTGCTCCTTTCGAGCATATTTTTCACTTTTTTCCCTTGATTTAGCTCGCTAAATCAAGGGAAAAAAGTAAAAAATCCACCTCGAAATAGCCCTGAAAAAGTCGAGCAATAAAATTTAAACAGGCTCTGAGAAAAAATAAAGATTATTGGTCTTTTGAATTTTCCGTCAATGGCTTTTGCCCTGACAGGAAAGGTCTATAAAGGTATAAGTCAGATCCCGGGAACTGATCGTATGTGAAAAGGTCAGATTCCCGGGAATCTTTTTCATTAACCTGTTGTTTGATATATTGACTGTTCATGTTTTGTTGGTTTAAAAGTTTAAATTTGTGAAGAATAACCCCAGATCATATATCCGAAATTTACAGACGTGATGCGCTGGACTTTAGTGTTTTGTGTTTTTTTTATTTATTTGCTTTCTGAAATACAGGCAGTTGAACTGACTCCGGTAATAATGAATTTCAGCAAAAAAGATTTTTGCGCTGACAATCAGACCTGGGCCGTGGCTCAGGATGCAAAGGGGATGCTTTATTTTGGAAACAACAGAGGACTCCTGCGTTTCGATGGTTTCCAGTGGGACTTGTTCCGGATTCCCGGTAACAGGGTGGTTCGCTCGATATATGCTTCAGAAGATGGTAAAATATTTGTAGGAGCTTTTGAGGAATTTGGTTTTTTTGAGCCTGATGGAAACGGGCACCTGGTCTATAATTCTTTATCTGACCGGTTGAAAGGACATAACATCGGAAATGATGAAATATGGAGCATTGTCAGATTAGGGAAAACGATATATTTTCAGGCGTTTACTTCATTATATACTTATGACGGATCACGGGTGAGATGTTACCGCCCGTCGCAGACATTTCTTCTTCTCAATAAAATTAAACAGCAGATCTACACGCATGTGGAGCAGGTTGGATTCTGTCGTTTTGACCAGCGTAAAGGAAAATTTTCCTTAGTTATTCCTCTGTCCGAATTGAAAAGTAAAGTCGTTTCCGCGTTGCCGTACGACTCTAAACGTATGCTGTTGGTAACTGCTGCCAACGGATTGTTTTTGTACAATGGAGAGACATGCAGCCGGTTTGAATGCGAAGCGAATGATTTGCTTGCAAAAGCCAATGCAAATCGGGCTGTTCTGACCAAAGATTCAGTCTTTGTCGTGGGTACAATCCAGGATGGAGCTGTGGCGTTTGATAAAAAAGGAAGTTTGTTGTGGCATGTCAACAAATCTACCCTTTTGCAAAGCAACACCGTCCTGGGAATGTACTGTGACAGAGAGAATAATGTCTGGCTGGCGTTGGAAAAAGGCATCTCGGTATTGCGAACAGGGTCATCATTGCGCCATGTTTCTTTGTTTACACCGTCGGTAGGTGCCGTTTATGCTGCCGTTAACCAAGGGCAACATATCTATGTGGGAACAAATCAGGGACTCTATTCCGGCACTCTGCATTTTGAGGGTAACAGCCGCAAGACTATTGACCTCAGCCTTGCGCCACAGGCAAAGGGGCAAGTATGGGAATTGTCAAAGTTTGATAATCAGGTTTTTTGCGGTACTAATGAAGGGACTTATAGCATAGATGACATAGGTAGATTTACTCAGGTTTCTTCGGTAAACGGAGGCTTTTGCCTGAAAAAAGGAATTATCAATGGTCGGGAAGTATTGGTGCAGGGGACATATTCGTTGCTTTGCATTTACACCAGGGATAAAGGCGGTGTATGGCGTTTTAGTCATGTCGTGAGTGATTTTATTAACCCTGTACGCTTTCTTGAAATTGATTACAAGGGGATTATCTGGGCATCTCATCTTCATAAGGGGTTGTACCGAATAGAGCTTTCTGATGATCTCAGGCGCATTCATTCCGTCAAATGTTTTGATTCGCTGGACGGCAAAGACAAATCGACGATAAACGTTTTCAAACTGAGAAACAGGGTAGTGTTTACTTCCGGTAACGGATTTTATACATACGATGACCTGCACAACCGGATTATTCCTTATGATGAACTAAACCGTCGGATCGGCTCCTTTGCTTCTTCTTACCGTATATGTCCTTTTTCGGAAAAATATTCGTGGTTTATCAGAAGGGACAACGCAGCTTTGGTATGTGTAAGTGATGACAAAGCGTCCCTTGCCGATGTTATCAATTATTCGGATCTCCCCAATGAAAGCCTTAGCGAATATATGAATATCATTCCACTGTCACAGAATTATTCTCTGATTTGTCTGGAAGATGGCCTCGCTCTTTATTCTCATTCCCAAAAGAAAATAAATACATTATCCCATAACTCATTTTTTCTGAAATATATAACGGCAATATCAGCGTCCGATGATCAATTGCCGTTGCCGACTGATGAGCAACAGGTAAAGATACCTAATGATTTCAACAGTCTGAGATTCAACGTGGCTTATCCTCAATATAATCGTCTGGGTGCAGTCTTGTTCAGGTTTTATCTTCATGGATATGATAAAAAATGGACTGAGCCCGGAGTCAATAATGTCAGGGAGTATATGAAACTTCCTTTTGGCAAATACTCATTGCGGGTAGCTGCTTTTACGATTACAGGTCAGAAACTGGCCGAACTTCGTTATGATTTCTCCGTTAAGCCGCCTTTTTATTTTACCTGGTGGGCCATCATGTTTTATCTGCTCGTATTTGCTGGTATAACAGTCCTTTCCGTGAGGCGCATCATGCTTCTGTATCACCGCAAAAAGGTTAAGGTTCACCTGGAGCAGATTGCCAGGCATAAAAAGGAGTTGGAAGAAAGTGAAAAACAGATTATCCGCCTTGAAAAAGAAAAGCTGGAATCAGACCTTATCCGTAAGAGTAAAGAGCTGGCAAGCTCCACAATGTCTATCATTAAGAAAAATGAGATTCTCGGTCAAATCAAGGAAGAGCTGAAACGGCAGAAAGAAATGTTAGGGTCTCAATATCCGAATAAGTATTATGAAAAGGTGGTTCGACTGATTGATGAAAATTTGTCATCAGAGGATGACTGGGCCGTGTTCCAGAGCAACTTTGACCGCATTCATGAGAATTTTTTCCGCAATCTTCGGGCAAGGTACCCTGATCTTACTTCCACAGATTTGCGGTTTTGTGCCTATCTCCGTCTGAATATGGCATCCAAAGACATTGCCAATCTGATGAACATTTCGCTGAAAGGAGTGGAAGCAGGCCGTTACCGCTTACGCAAAAAGCTGGATATTCCGTCAGAAATCAGCCTCGTAGACTTTATGATAGACTTTAAATAGAGCATGCACCTCAGTACATTTGCGTAAAGAGGTCTTGCATCTGTTTCTCTATTCGTATCTTCCAAAATAAACAGTTATCTTTGCAGCTGTAAGCTCATTGATTTGAAATTCAGTCTGAAAAGGGAATCCGGTGTAATGCCGGAGCTGTACCCGCAGCCGTAAGCTTTACTCAAACCGTTATGCCAAATGCCACTGTCATTATTTATGGGAAGGCGCTTAATGGGAAGCGAGCCGGAAAACCTGTCGATTGAATCCGATTCAGCTTAAACTTTCGGGATAAAAGTTTGAACATGAAAACCTCCGGACACCCAGTTGTGCCTCCTTTGCTTCATCTTCTCGCTTCTTTCCCTATGTAGGAAAATTCAATCCCATTTCGCATTGCAAACAGCGTCATTCAACAGCGGTACTTTTCGTTTAAAGGCCATCGCGATAGTACTGATAACAGCGATTCTCTTTGTGCTGAATCTGACATTCGGTTCGGTACATATTCCCATTGAATCGGTTTTACAGGTACTTTCCGGACAGGAAATTAACCAGACCGCCTGGCAAAATATCATTCTCAATTCCCGCTTGCCTCAGGCATTGACCGCTTTATTTACAGGAGCAGCGTTGGCTGTCTGTGGATTACTGTTGCAGACGCTTTTTCAGAATCCCCTGGCAGATCCCTCAATACTGGGAATCAGTGCCGGTGCCAATCTGGGGGTGGCGTTGATTGTCTTCCTGACCGGTGGTACGATGGGGAGTCTCTCTGGTATCGGACTGGGCGGCCATTTTCTGATTGTCAGCGGAGCATTCGCGGGCGCATTTGCCGTTTTGAATATCATTCTCTACATGGCTGGTCGGCTGAAAAGCAACCTGATGCTGCTGATTGTGGGGATTATGGTGAGCTACTTGGTTTCTTCGTTTATCACCTTTATCAATTTCTACTCTTCGGCTGAAAACGTATTCCTCTATATGCTATGGGGGATGGGCGATTTCTCGAGTGTGACCCGATCGCAAATCAGCTTTTATATCCCCTGTATTACAGTGGGAATACTGGCGGCTCTTCTTCAGATGAAACCGCTCAATGCCCTGTTGATGGGAGAACGTTATGCGATGAATCTCGGGGTGAGAATCAAACAGACGCGTATCATTATATTGTTGATAAGTGGATTGCTTACCGCGGTGACGACGGCATTTTGCGGACCGGTCTCTTTTCTGGGGCTGGCGGTGCCCCACATTGCCCGACTGATACTGGGGACGGGAAATCATAAGAAACTGCTTCCTTT
>JAUZOF010000216.1 GCA_030706585.1 Bacteroidota bacterium | reverse complement strand
GGCCGTTCGTAGCTGCTATTAAACTCAAAAAGGGAAAAACTACTTCGATTTATTCGTTTGATGGTTTTGTGGTCAGAAAAATCAAGAGTAAGATTTCTGTCGCTTGTGGGGAGCTTATTCCTTATGAGGCAGAAAAGCTGGATGACGGCGTTTTCCTCGGGGAAGGCATTCTGGATAAACAAATCGTGGACCTGAACGGTCGTAAACTGGTTCGGGTAAATGATATACGCCTGGTGTCGGTACCTACGGGTACTTTTGCCTTAGCCGTAGATATCGGTGTGGAAGGATTGTTGCGCCGCATTAGCCTGGCCAAACCTCTTAAGAAATTCCTGCTCCTGTTCCGGGTAACTATTCCTGCGAAGTTCATTGTCTGGGATGATATCGAGGCGGTGGATTTCTCCAATTTCAATATCAAACTTTCCAAAAGCCATAAAAAGCTCGAGACGCTTCACCCTTCTGACCTGGCCGATATTATCGAGGATTTGGGCAAACAGACCCGTCTCTCTGTATTTGAAGCACTGGATGAAGAGAAGGCTGCCGATGTCATGGAAGAGCTGGAGGTCGAGGCGCAGATTCACCTGCTGGAAAACCTTTCAGTAGCGAAAGCTGCCGATGTGCTTGAAAAGATGCCGGCAGATGAGGTGGCCGACATTCTCGATGAACTCGAAGAGGAAAAAGCGGAACAAATCCTTCGGGAGATGGAGAAAGATTCCTCCGAAGAGGTGCGCGAGCTCCTTGAGTATCCGGATGATTCTGTGGGAAGTATCATGTCCACAGAATACCTCTCTTTCAATAAAGATAATACCGTTGAGGAGGTGTTGGCGGAACTTCGCCTAAAGAAACCGGAAGCGGAAGAGTTGTATAACCTCTTTGTGGTCAATGATAAAGAGAAACTGATTGCCACTTTTTCCCTGCGTGATTTGGTGATTTCGGAGCCCAATGCCCGGATCGACGAGATTATGAAGCCATCGCCGGTGCACCTGCACGACGATCAGGAGATTAACGAGATTGCCGAATTTATTTCCAAATATAACCTGTTGGCTATCCCCGTGGTGGATAAGGAGAATATCCTGCAAGGGATGGTGGTTATTGACGACGTGGTCGAGGACTTGATTGGTAAACGCAAAACGAATAAATAAAAGGAGACCCCGGGATGTTTAAGAATAAGAAAATTTGGAGCCGAATCGGCCTTTTCCTGGCTATCCTTGGGCCGGGAATTATTACCGGAAGCGTGGATAACGATGCCGGAGGAATCACTACTTATGCCGTGAGTGGTGCGGTATATGGATACAACATGATCTGGACGCTGATTCCCTCTTTTATTGTGCTGATTATCATTCAGGAGATGAATGCCCGTATGGGTATCGTAACCGGAAAAGGATTGGCTGATTTGATCCGTGAGAATGCCGGTGTGAAGATTACCTTCCTGATATTCATCGGATTATTGATTGCAGATATTGGTAATACGACGACCGAATTTGCCGGTGTGGCGGGGAGTCTTGAAGTGTTTGGCGTCAGTAAATATATATCGGTCCCGCTGGTCGGGGCTTTGGTCTGGATACTTGTGGTAAAAGGAACCTATCAGCTGGCGGAACGGATTTTCCTCGTGTTTAGTGTTTCATTGCTCACCTATGTAGTTTCTGCGATTATGGGACATCCGCACTGGGGAGAGATTGGAACAGCGATTGTACATCCGCAGGTTGAGGTAAACACGAAAAGTCTGGCGATGATGATCGGTATTGTCGGTACCACCATTGCTCCCTGGATGCAGTTTTACATGCAATCTTCAGTTATTGAAAAGGGTTTGGAGATTAAGAACTTCAAATACTCGATGATCGATATTGTGGTGGGATGTATTGCAACTGTGGTTGTGGCTTTCTTTATCATCGTGGCTTGTGCTTCGACTTTGCATGAAAAAGGTATTCAGATCAATGAAGCAAAAGATGCTGCATTGGCGTTGAAGCCTTTGGCTGGAGAGTTTGCTTCACAGGTGTTTGCTTTCGGATTGTTCGTTGCTTCGATATTCTCTGCAACCATTCTTCCATTGGCTACAGCCTTTTATGTTTGTGAAGCCTTTGGTTTTGAGGCCGGTATTGATAAAAAATGGGATGAAGCACCTGAGTTTTATGTCCTATACACCGTTATTCTGGTTCTTTCGGTATTGATTATTCTTTGGCCGAATGCTCCGTTGATTGCGATTTCACTCTGGTCGCAGGTCATCAACGGATTGCTGTTGCCGGTGGTACTGGTCAGTATGATGCTGCTGGTAAACAACAAAAAGATCATGGGCGAATATGTCAATAAACCTGTGCAGAATATTATCGGCTGGGGTGCGGTGACCGTATTGATCGGATTGACCGTGACGTTGTTGGTGATGCCTTTGTTTGGGAAATAAGGAATTTCCCTATATATGAAAAGCGCCGAAGCAAAAAACATGCTTCGGCGCTTTTCATATTATACCTTTTTGGTGAATTATGCTTTCGCCTTAAACGCCAGCGCATACAAGCGCATTTGCCTAATCATCGAAACCAGACCGTTGGAGCGGGTGGGAGAGAGGTGTTCTTTCAATCCGATCTGTTCAATAAAGTAGAGGTCGGTATTGATAATTTCATCGGGAGTATGCCCCGAAAGCACCTGAATCAATAGAGATACGATCCCTTTTACGATTACGGCATCGCTTTCCGCTTTGAAAATAACCAGCCCGTTTTCATATTCTGCCTGAAGCCATACGCGGCTTTGGCAACCTTCGATCAGGTATTGCGGTACTTTATACTTCTCGTCAATGGGTGCTAAAGAGTTGCCCAGGTCGATGATGAGTTGGTATTTATCCATCCAGTCTTCAAATTCTGAGAATTCGTCGATGATGTTGTCTTGAATTTCGTTGATAGTCATCAGTTTATGTAATTAGGGAATTAAAACAATTAAAGTAATTAAAGTGGGTGAGGGAAAAGGGAGTGTAATCTTAATTTACACATCACCAAATACTCAAATCAGCTAATTGATTTTATTTTTCTTCGTAAATAATTTCCGCTAAAGTCTGGCCAACCACTTTGAGGGTCTCGTTAGAGATATTCTTCATTGTGTCATCAATGGTGTGCCAGTGTGCCGGGAATCCCTGTCGGGAATTGGGGTCAAAGTTAATGATGTCCACGCAGGGGATTTTGGCCAGTTTGTTGATGTAAACGTGGTCATCGGTAATACTACCACCCTGACCGTCGCGGAAATATTGTCCGTAACCCAGGCTTTGACCTTTCTTCCAGATGCGGTCGGCCACACCGGAAGCGTAATTCAGGGATACATTGTCTTTATAGAAAACGGCTCCACTGGCACCTACCATATCGAGCAGGATTCCGAAGCGAGCGGTATATCCCGGCGCGTGAGGATTCTTTGCCCAGTATTGGGAGCCCAGGCACCAGTCATCTTCACTGCTTTCTCCCTGGTAATATTGAGGAGCACCAACATCTTCTGCATCTACACAAAGGAGGTCAACACCGATAGCAGGATTCTTTTTTGCCATCATGCGGGCAAGTTCGAGCATAACACCAACTCCGCTGGCTCCGTCATCAATGCCGTCAACCGGTTTGCTATAATTGGCCGGATTTGGGTCATTATCGGCAAAGGGTCGTGAATCCCAGTGGGTAAGAATCAGGATGCGATCGCTTTTATCCGGATTGTAAGAGGCGATAATATTGCGTGATTTGAGCACGACTTTATCGAACCGGGTGAGGTCTGCCTTTTGTTCGGTGACTGTTGCCCCGAAGCGTTTAAACTGCGAAACGATGTAATCCCCGCAATCCACATGGGCTTGGGTGTTTGGCAACCGGGGACCGAATAAGCTTTGTTTTTCAACATAGGCATAAGCACTATCAGCGCTGAAGACCGGAGCTGTTGTTTTAACTTTTTCAGTTGTTGCGCTACTTTCTTTGGGCTTTGAACTGCAAGAGAGTAATGATATAGTAATTAATCCTATATAAATTAGCTTATTCATAGGCTGTTTGCTCTTTATTTGAAACATCAAAAGTACAAATCCGGCAGTGAAATCCCAAAAGATAGCCGAAAATTCATAGATTTGCACTACATAATAGACTACGCATGAAGCCATCTTATCTCCAGATTAATCTTAAAGGGACCTTATATGACCTCTCTACCCCTGTCGTGATGGGTATTCTCAATGTCACACCAGATTCCTTTTATGGAGGAAGTCGCTATCAGACAGAAAAGAATATAGCAGAACGTACCGGGCAAATTCTGGAGGAAGGGGCTTTGATGATTGATTTGGGGGCCTACTCTTCCCGTCCCGACGGTGTGGATATTTCACCGGAGGAGGAAATGGAACGACTTGATTTTGCATTGAAAATTATTCAAAAGACAGCTCCTGAAGCGTTGATTTCAGTGGATACTTTTCGGGCTTCGGTTGCCGAACGATGCGTAAAGGAGTATGGTGTAGCGGTTATCAATGACATTTCGGGCGGAATCATTGATGATAAAATGTTTGAAACGGTGGCTGACCTGCACGTCCCTTATGTATTGATGCACATGCGCGGTGTTCCGCAGACGATGCAGCAGTTTTGCCAGTACGATAATCTCTTGCCGGATATCCTGTTTGATTTGGCAAAAAAGGTGGAGCAACTGCGTAAACTGGGTGTTTGTGATATCATCATCGATCCCGGATTTGGCTTTAGCAAGACACTGGACCAGAATTATGAATTGATGCACCATTTACGTGAATTCGGTATATTCGACCTGCCGTTGCTGGTGGGGATTTCACGAAAGTCTATGATTTGTAAGTTCCTGGGTGGTTCTCCGGAGACCAGTCTGAATGGAACAACCGTTTTGAATACACTCGCAATATTGGGAGGCGCTTCTATCCTTCGGGTGCATGACGTAAAAGAGGCGGTTGATACCATTAAACTTGTACAAAAAGTAGGCGTTTGAATATAAGCGTTGAAGAATCAATGCTATAAATGGTATTTTGGGCCACGAATTCACGAATAGATTTTGTATACGAACTGTATTCGAAGCAAGAATTAATATAGAATCAAAAACCACGAATGTTTTTCAAAGTTGAAAAACGAAAAGATAGTCAGGCTATCATTACTTTTTCAGAAACTGAAAAAGATAGGTGTTTGTTCGATGTTATTCGATTGACAAAGGATTCGTGAATTCGTGGCGAATAAATAAAAAAGGAACGTTATGACTGAGATACTTTACAAGAAAGAATCTTATGAAATAATAGGAAAATGCATGGAGGTTTATAATACCCTTGGTGGTGGATTCCTTGAAGTGGTATATAAAGATGCATTGGAAATAGAGTTTCAACTTGCCGAGATACCCTATGAGAGGGAAAAGGAATACGAGATAAATTACAAAGGGAACATTCTTCAACGCAAATTCGTAGCAGACTTTGTTGTTATGGGTAAGATTATTCTTGAAGTGAAAGCGGCAAGAGAAATACATGATGAAAATATTTCACAGTCAATAAATTATCTCGCTGTTTCAAAAAACAGGTTGGCTCTTTGTGTGAATTTTGGAAAAAGAGGGTTGGACTATAAAAGAGTGCTTCTATAAATTGTGAAAACCAATACAATATGTTAGCATACCTGACAATAAAAGACATAATCGATATTCTGCTGGTGGCGTTTTTGCTCTACTACACCTACCGGCTGATGAAGGCTTCGGGCACAATCAACGTGTTTATCGGAGTGCTGACCATTGTTGGTATCTGGCTGTTGGTGAGTCACGTTCTGGGGATGAGGCTACTCGGCTCTATCATGGATAAGCTGGTAAGCGTGGGAGTAATTGCGTTGGTGATTCTGTTTCAGGATGAAATACGAAGATTTCTGATTAACCTGGGCTCTCATAAGCGGTGGCGCTATCTGCTGAAGTTTTTCATCAGTGAGCGGAATGTCGATAAAGATCAAACATCCGTAATGCCCATCGTTATAGCCTGCCGCAATATGGCAAACAAAAAAACAGGAGCATTGATTGTTATTGCCGGAGAGATGAGCCTGATTAGTTATGAAAAAACGGGAGAACCCATCAACGGAGATGTCGGCACGAGCCTGATAGAGAATATATTCTTCAAGAACAGCCCCCTTCATGACGGCGCCATGATTATCGTCAATGATAAGATTGTCGCAGCCGGTTGCATTCTTCCCGTTTCGCACGATACTCAATTGCCCAAGGAGCTGGGATTGAGGCACCGGGCTGCACTGGGGATTACCCAGGAGACGGATGCGAAAGTAATCGTCGTTTCGGAAGAGCGGGGGACCATTTCCCTGGCGTATAAAAATCAGTTATTCAGCCATATCAATCCTGAAGAATTGGAGAGTCTGCTGGCCAGGTCGGAATTCTAATCAGCGGCAGTTTGTAAAATCCGTTCATCAATATATTATCATGCTAACTCATTTTCACCTTCCCATAACCGACCCGACACTGATCTTCTCCATCGTGTTGGCCATTATCCTGTTTGCTCCGTTGCTCCTGAATAAAATCAAGATTCCGCATATTATCGGACTGATCTTGGCAGGGATGTTTATAGGTCCGAATGGTATCGGGTTGGTTCTTTCAGACCGTAGTTTTGAAATTTTCGGCAAGGTGGGGTTGATTTATCTGATGTTTCTAGCCTCTTTAGAACTCAATGTTAACGACTTCCGACAAAACCAGTCCAAGGGAATTGTGTTTGGTCTTACAACCTTCTCCTTTCAAATGCTATTGGGTACCGTTGCCGGACTATATATTTTAAATTACCCCATTCTTAAGTCAGTACTACTGGCATCCATGTTCGCCTCGCACACACTGATTACTTATCCACTACTATACCGGTATGGGATTACCAGACAACGGGCGGTTGTTGTGACCGTGGCCGGAACGATTATTACCGACCTTTTCGCGCTTCTCGTGTTGGCAGGCGTTGTGTCTATACATAAGGGAGAGATGAGTGAATGGTTCTGGATAAAACTGGGAGGCTCATTTACGCTATATGTGGTTGGAGTCATATTTTTCTATCCACGTATCGTGAAGTATTTCTTTAAAAAGTACAATGACAATATTCTCCAATACATTTTTATCCTGTCATTGGTGTTCTTGTCTGCCTGGATTGCTGAGGTGATTGGGTTGGAAGGCATCATCGGAGCCTTTCTGGCCGGAATCGTACTGAATCGCTACATTCCGAAGATTTCACCGTTGATGAACCGAATTGAGTTTGTGGGAAATGCTCTG
>JAUZOF010000215.1 GCA_030706585.1 Bacteroidota bacterium | reverse complement strand
TTACTCGTACCGTATCCGATGACGACTACTTCGTTCATCTTCATCGTTACCGGTTTTAGTTTAATATCGACAGACTGACTCGTAGAAACAACCATTTCCTGTGTTTCAAATCCCACGAAAGAGAATTTCAAAACAGCTCCCGCCGGAACATTCAGCGAAAAACGTCCGTCGATGTCTGTTATGACTCCCTGATTTAGTCCTTTTACCACAACGTTAACTCCGGGCAGAGTAGATTTCGCTTCTGCGTCCCGGACAACTCCTGAAATTCTTAAATTTTGTGCCACAATCTGAAGCGAAAAGGCACACACCAGAATCAGAATAAAACTGACCTTCTTTTTCATAGTTTTGATTTTAAGTTAGACAAATAAAATAATCTTCTTTTGAGTCACATATAAATAATATGAGCTTCAGCCATTACTGGTTTTTATACTGAAATCCCATTCTTTTTAATCCATTATTGATTTCATCATTCTGCATGAATAGTTTCCAGATAAGGCCGCTTCTATAATTTTCTATCATCACTGCTATAGGGCCCTGGTCAATGGCCAGATAGGAATGAACGACTTGCTGACCCTGAACAAGATTCAGATTAAATGCATCATAAAAGCCATACCGACCCAATAAAACTGCTCCCAGATCGTAGTAAAAATGACGGAATACAGGCAATACTTCCTGAGGTGCATAGGGCAAAGACGATAGTGCCGCGGTTGGGGATATAGTTCCGTTTTCATCGGGTGTCCCCGGATGATGCGAGGTGTAACCTACGAGCGGATCGTCGGATGAGGTAAATCCCCAACAATTGGCACCGTATCCTTTGTAATTCTTCGGATTTGATATTGCATAGGCACGGTGTATCAGTACATGAGCTCTGTTACGTTCCCATATATCGGCATCTTTATTACTCAATCCACTGGGGTTTAGTCCCAAATATGAATAATGAGTAAAAAACAGAGGACCGCCGTAGTTCATTCCTAAGGAGAGGGGAATGCCGAAGTAGCTTTTGCCGTTAAAATAATAGTCAGAAGTTCGCCAGCAATTAAAGACTTCCGGACGTATAGGATGTGTAGGAGATGACGCAGCCAACACATAAGTGATCATGGTTTCGTCAAATCCCTTGATGCGATGCCGCATTCTGAATCCATAATTTTTCGACCAATGCCAGTATAATGAGTCTGTTCCGTCAGTGTACCAGTTCCAGTCAATATCTTCCCATAGCTGCGTAATGCGCGACGAAAGTGCTTTTTCTTTGTCTGTTCCGCCTGTAAAATATTGCCGGGCTGTCAGCAGTCCCTGCGTGAGGAATGCTGTTTCGACAAGATCACCCCCATCATCGTATTGACTGAAGTTGTACACTTTGCCGGTGTTCCCGTTATACCAATGCGCCCATGCTCCATGGTACCGGTCAACCTTTTCAAGAAACGATACTATCTGCTCTATTTTGCTAAAAGCCTGTTCTCTTGAGAAATAATTTCTCTGTGCGCCGGCAACCAATGCCATTATCCCGAAGCCCGTACCTCCGGTAGTCACGATATCCCCGTGAATGTCATTGCTGCGTTCTCGAGCCATTCCACAGTCAGGGTGAGCAAAGTCAAAGAAATAACGGGTAGTGTAGCGTTGAACCATATCGATCAACTGCTCATCTGAAAAGGCATGGGTAGATACACTACATTCAAATTTTGCAGCGTCCTTGCCGGTTACACTCATACCTTTGGGTATCACCCGGTAGATTAATTTCTGGTTTTTAATGGATTTACCGGGAAAATCAAGAAAAAAGCCGGTGTTATTTTCAGCTCTTTTCTGAAAATGCAAACCGTTATCAGTCGAAAGATATACGATATAGCAAAATCCCGCCGTGTTTTCGTAATTGATTTCAACATGAGCGTCATAACCGGTTGCTTTCAGTGATTTAGGTACAATGTATTGTTGTGCCCCGGCTAAAGTGAAGTAAAATACTGTCAATAGAAAAGTAAAGGTTCTAATCATAATAAGGAGTGTTGGTATTTAAGGAAACTATGATATGTTGTAAGTTTGGAAATGTTTTTTACAGATTTAAACCTCCGATCGGTTATAAAAGCGCTATATCTGTACGAAAGGAGGAGTTATTTAACTAAACCACAAACACAGTCCAAAGGTATTGTGTCCAAACTGACTATGCATAAGCCTCTTACCCGACAATAGTACTGCACGATAAAATGCAATGAGATGGGCAACCCTATTATAACCCTATGAAATAAAAATACTTGTTATATGTAGCTGAATTTCAAAGGTATGTTCAAAAACTGAATTTGTGTTTTTCTCTGAAAAAATGAAAGTTGACAGTAGATAAGATTGTATCTGTATTGACAGTAATCCCCGGAGATTTAAAAATTAGGCGGGGATGGGAACAGTGTACTTACAATAAGTAAACAATCGAAACGGAATTTTTCTTTTTGATAGATGTATTTTATTGATGTGAATTAATCATTTGACAGAACTTTGTTGCAAGAATTAACAGAGACAGCCTCGAAATCACGGTAATCATTATAAAAAACCAGTTGGATTACCGAAAAAAAGGAGATAAATCAAATTAGAGGAATGATAATGAAACATTCACTGCAGAATGTTACAGTGCAAGAAGATGAAAAGTCAGGGCAAAAAAAAACCGCTTAGTGAATTTCACTAAGCGGTAAATATGAAGGAAACATCTATTTCTGAGGGTATTTTTTGAAAAGGCTCCACCATTTTAGTTTGAGGACACCCAAGACGGCCTCACCGAAAATCCCGCCATTCATTTTGGATACACCCAATTCGCGGTTTATGAAGATAATAGGGACTTCTTTTAAAGTAAAACCACATTTATAAGCGGTAAATTTCATTTCAATCTGGAACGCATAACCTTTGAAATGGATTTTATCCAGATTTATGGTTTCCAAAACCTTCCGGCGATAACATTTGAAGCCGGCTGTAGTGTCGGCGATATGGAGCCCCGTTACTATACGAACATATTTGGAGGCAAAATATGACATTAGCACACGTCCGATCGGCCAGTTTACCACATTAACGCCAGTTATGTAACGTGAACCGATAGCTACATCAGCGCCATCTTTGGCACAAGCGTCGTGAAGTTTCACCAGGTCATTCGGATTGTGCGAGAAGTCGGCATCCATTTCGAAAATGTAGTCGTATTTCTTTTCAATCGCCCATTTGAAACCACAGATGTATGCGGTGCCCAAACCTAGTTTACCTTTACGTTCAATGATAAACAGACGGTCGGGGAATTCGCCCTGAAGCTTTTTCACGACATTGGCCGTTCCGTCAGGAGAACCGTCATCAATAATCAATACATCGAAGGGGTGGCTTTGGCTGAATACGGCACGAATAATATTCTCAATATTCTCGAGCTCGTTATAGGTGGGGATAATTACTATGCTATCGCTCATATTCATTTAAAAATCAGTTCAAAATTAACGATTAAAATTGATTTGGCCGGAATAATCGGTTATTAATAATCTGAAAAAAGCTAATTTTGCAGCCATAGTCAGACTAAATCAATTCGTTTTGGAACTTACCGAGTTATTTGAATTATACCCTAACCATCGGAACTTAAAAGCATTAGCCTCATTAGTTAAAGATGAAAAATCGCAGGTGATACGCCTGGAAGGTGTCAGGGGCTCTTTAACGGGAATTATCTTTTCGTCACTGATAAAAACGACCAATCATCTGTACATGGTGGTGATGAACGATGCCGAAGAGGCGGGTTATCTCTACCATGACATCACGCAGATTTGCGGGGAAAACGAAGTTTTTTTCTTCCCATCCTCCTATAAAAGAGCGATTAAATATGGTCAAATTGACCACGCCAACGCCATCCTGCGCACCGAAGCGTTGAATCGACTGCGTCACCCTAACGGTTCGTCTGTTATTGTGACTTATCCTGATGCGTTGGCGGAAAAGGTTGTCTCCGACACCACGCTCAGTTCCAAGACGTTGAGAATTGCCCAAAACGAATCGGTTGATTCCGTATTCGTGGCGGATGTGCTTTACGAATACGGTTTCGAACGGGTGGAGTATGTCTATGAGCCGGGGCAATATGCTGTGCGCGGTAGTATCCTGGATGTCTTCTCCTTTTCACATGAATTCCCCTACCGCATCGACTTCTTCGGTGATGAGGTGGAAAGTATCCGGACGTTTGATGTCGAAAGCCAGCTTTCCAAAGAGAAGCTGATGGAGATTTTCATTATTCCGAATCTGGAAAGTGACGAGATGGAGGGTGTCTCCCTGATGGAATTTCTGCCTGAAAATTGCATCCTGGGCGTGCAGGACCTCGCCTGGATACAGGGACGTGTCGAAGGCATCGTAGCGGAAGGCATCTCCCCGCAGGCCATCCAATCGGAAGATTACGATGAGCAACTGACGAAAAAGCTGGTCGACCCGAAAACCTTCGCCCGGGACCTGCTTCGTTTCCGCCGAATTGATTTCGGTGCCAAAACACTGGCACAAGCCCCATCCGTACTGACATTCGACAGCAGCATTCAACCGCCTTTCCACAAGAATTTCGACCTAGTGGCGGAGTTTT
The DNA here is from genome assembly GCA_030706585.1 of Bacteroidota bacterium. Taxonomy (GTDB): domain Bacteria; phylum Bacteroidota; class Bacteroidia; order Bacteroidales; family UBA7332; genus CAXXIC01. The sequence continues at coordinate 2,679 of JAUZOF010000215.1, read as the reverse complement.
GCCACAACGTGCTGGCCGATGGCTATAAACTCTACATCCTCAGTGACAGCATCAAGCAAACCCAGCGTCTGGAATCCATATTCGAAGAACGGGGCGACAATATACCATTTACTCCGGTACTGAAAACGCTCCACGAAGGATTCATCGACCATGACCTGAAAATTGCCTGCCTGACCGACCACCAGATTTTTGACCGTTTCCATAAATACAACCTGAAATCGGACAAAGCCCGCTCGGGAAAGATTGCCCTCTCCATCAAAGAACTGAATCAGTTTGAAAATGGCGATTATATCGTACACATCGACCACGGTGTGGGTAAGTTCGGCGGCCTTATCCGTACTGAAATCAACGGTCGGATGCAGGAGGTCATCAAACTCATTTTCCAAAATGAAGATATCCTCTTTGTCAGCATCCACTCCCTGCACAAACTCTCCAAATACCGCGGGAAAGAGGGCGAACCGCCCCGCGTAAACAAACTGGGTACGGGCGCCTGGGAGAAAATGAAGGACCGCACCAAGGCTAAGGTCAAAGACATTGCCCGCGACCTCATCAAGCTCTATGCCGAACGCCGGGAAGAGAAAGGATTCAGTTTTTCGCACGACACCTATATGCAGCAGGAGCTGGAGGCATCGTTTATCTACGAAGACACCCCTGACCAGCTGAAATCGACCGCCGATGTGAAGCGGGATATGGAAAGTATGCGTCCGATGGACCGTCTGATTTGCGGCGATGTAGGTTTTGGAAAAACGGAAGTGGCTGTGCGTGCGGCTTTCAAGGCGGTATCCGACAGCAAACAGGTCGCTATTCTGGTACCGACTACCGTTTTGGCATTGCAACACTATAAGACCTTCAGCGAACGCCTCAAGGAATTCCCTTGCCGGGTCGATTACGTCAGCCGTGCCCGTACGGCAAAAGATATTAAGCAAATCATCAAAGACCTGCACGAAGGCAAGATTGACATACTGGTGGGAACTCACCGGCTAATCAGTAAGGACATCCAGTTCAAGGACCTGGGGCTGCTGATTGTGGACGAGGAGCAGAAATTCGGCGTTTCAGTGAAGGAGAAACTGCGCCAGTTGAAGATCAACGTAGACACTCTCACCATGACGGCAACCCCAATTCCACGGACGTTGCAGTTTTCCCTGATGGGAGCGCGCGACTTGTCGGTCATCCAGACTCCCCCACCTAACCGCTATCCAATCCAGACGGAGGTTCACGCCTTCAATGAGGAGATATTAAAAGAGGCCATCCAGTTTGAGATGAGCCGCAACGGCCAGATCTTTGTCCTCAACAACCGCATCAGCAGCATTTATGATTTGGAAAATACCATCAAACGGCTCGTACCGGATGCGCGCACCATTGTGGGCCACGGCCAGATGGACCCGCATACATTGGAACAAATTATTCTTGACTTTGCCAATTACGAATTTGACGTACTGATTGCGACCTCCATTATCGAATCGGGACTGGATATCCCGAATGCCAACACGATTATCGTCAATAACGCGCAAAACTTCGGACTGAGCGACCTGCACCAGTTGCGCGGTCGCGTAGGCCGAAGCAATAAAAAAGCCTTCTGCTACCTCTTTGCCCCACCGTTACACATGCTTTCGGCGGAATCAAGACGACGCCTGCAGGCCATCGAAAACTTTTCCGAGCTAGGCAGCGGCATCCACATCGCGATGCAGGACCTCGACATCCGCGGGGCAGGAAATATGCTGGGTGCCGAGCAAAGCGGATTCATCGCTGATTTGGGATATGAAACGTACCAAAAAATCCTTAAGGAGGCAGTTACGGAGCTTAAAAACGAAGAGTTCAGCGACCTTTATGAGGAGGTGGAAGCCGAAGAAGAGCGCCACGGCAAGGAACGTCTCTTCGTCACCGACACGGTGATTGAGTCGGATATGGAACTGCTCTTCCCGAATGAGTACATCCCGAATGACTCCGAACGCATCTCGCTTTACCGCGAACTGGACAGCATGGAGGAAGAGAGCGAAATCCAGGCATTCGTTGCCCGCCTCGAAGACCGCTTCGGCCGCGTCCCTCAACAGGGAAAAGAGCTGATACGCATCGTTCGCCTGCGTCGTTTGGCCAAAAGCCTGGGCATCGAAAAGCTGGTATTGAAAAACGAACGGGCCTTTGCCTATTTCGTTTCGGACAACGATTCTCCCTACTATCAATCGGAAGCGTTCGGAAAGGTACTGGCCTTTATGACCGAGAATCACAAAATTTGCCAGTTGCGGGATAAAAATGGGAAGCGCTCTATGGTATTGTCCCAGATTAATTCGGTAGAAAAGGCCGTTGACCTGCTGCAACAGATGTTGGGATAAATGGAAATGCGATATCAAAGATATGAAACGGAGAAAAAAACAGAAAATTTCTGTCCATCTAATTTACTGACAACAAGAACAAAAGCCCTACCCAACGGGCTTTTGTCTAAAAAATTATCCGCTCCGGTTTTGCAAATATCAAATTTAGCTCTATCTTTGCACTCGCAATCACGAAATGGTTCCTTGGCCGAGTGGTTAGGCACCGGTCTGCAAAACCGTTTACGGCGGTTCGAATCCGCCAGGAACCTCATTTCACCGAAAGGCGTCAGTTGAATAAACTGGCGCTTTTTTTTATCACATTTACAACCCATTACAACATCATCCTAAACAGCATTTCTAGGATCAACAG
>JAUZOF010000214.1 GCA_030706585.1 Bacteroidota bacterium | reverse complement strand
GTAATAAGTGCAACTTTAGACATTTTCAAAATAGTTATCTTTATAATAATCTTTGTGGTATTTCGTCTGGTAATAATAACTCTTGCCTCCGTTGTAATTGTAAGTCCCTGTTTTGTCGAGACCATTTACGACCACTGCGACATTCTTGATATCATCGGCTTTTAACTGGTTGATGATATTACGGAAAAATGTCCGGTTCGTTTTATTCTTACGAACCACAAACAAAACAGTATCCACCAAATACGATAATGGATGAGCATCAGACACCAGTCCAATCGGACTACAATCAAGAATCACACAATCATACATTGTTTTGAGCTCTTCTATTAAATCCTTTGTTGCCTGGCTTTGCGTCAGCTCTCCGGGATTTGGAGGCAAAGTACCCGCAAAGATAATATCAAATCCGTAATCAGGATAGGGATGTATAATATTTTTTAATTCGACCTGACCTATTAAATAGTTTGAAACGCCCCTATGAACCTCTTCTTTCAATACTTTAGCAACAGCCGGTTTCCGTAAGTCAAAATCCACCAACACAACTTTCTTTCCGGTCATTTGAAAAATAGAAGCCAGATTCAGTGCAATATAGGTTTTTCCATCTCCCGGCTCTGCCGAAGTGATAATGAAAGAGGATTTATTACGATTACCGACTACAAATTCCAGGCGCGTCCGCATAGCACGGAAAGCCTCAGCATAACTAGACTTTGGATAGTTCTTGACAATGATTGTTTCCGGTTTATTGGAAACAATAATCTTACCTACCAATGGATAACGGGAAATACGCTCAACCTCATCTACTGATTTTATAGAGAAATCCAATATCTCCCGTAATACAATAATCAGCACAGGCAACAGTAATCCGAGTAACCCAAAAAGGAGAAAGTTCTTCTTAGGAGCTGTAGAATTAACAGACCCTATTACTCTTGCATTTTCCAAGACATAATAGTCAGCCATATTTGAAGCTTTTTGAATCTGAGCCTCTGCTCTTTTCTGAATCAAAAAGGCATTGTAGGTCTCATGAATTTTATAATTCCGCTCCAGCAACAAATATTTCCGTTCTTTTTCTGGAGCGCTGCTCATCTGGCCAATCACCTGACTATACTGGCGGTCAACCTGTCCTTTATCCAGTTGATAGACATTGTACATATTACGTACTGTTTCGTTCATCAACTCTTTGAGTTCACTAATCTGCGATTGGTACTTTGAGAAAAGAGGATTCTTATCCCCCATCTCCTTAAGGCGACGAGCCATATCATTGTATTTGGTTACAAATTCAGAAAGTCCGGCATCGCTTACACCGACATTAACCGGAGCAATCATAGCACCATCCTGTACATTATTCTTCAGATAATTAGTCAGATATTCCAGATAAACTTTCTTCATCTGTAACTCTGCTTTTTTCTTTTCTAAATCATCAATACCGGTAGAAGCCTTTACTGAAACATCATTGGAGTACATACGATTGGAGGCCTGATAATTCATCAACCGTGACTGTGAGGCAGAAACAGAGTCTGAAATAATCAAGAGCTGAGATTCTATAAACTCAATGGTTTTTTCTGCTGCTTTATTTTTCTGTGCCAGGTTTTCTTTAATGAAGTTGGAACAGAGTGCACTCAAAAAATCAAGATCACGACGGGGTACTTCGCTTGACCGGGAGATAGACAATATTGACGAATTCTCTTCTATTGGTCTTACACTTAACGTAGCCATATATTGGTCAACAAGTGAAGAAAGCGAATTGAAACGGAATGTAAAATTATAACTACTGGTAAACAGATCTGTTTTATTTACAATAACAAAGAACAATGAGTGCTGAATAGGTTTGCCATACTCTCCCTTTAATGAAAATGAAGCGATTGTTTTATTTCCCGCAAACGAGATTTTGTAAAAACGGCTGTTCAGGCTTTCAATAGTAAATTCCTGCCCGTAAGCACTTTCGGCTATAAAAGAGGGAATAATTTCAACAGGAGCTATTTTGTATAGATTTTCAGAACGAAACATTCCTTTCTCGTACATATCGACTGTAAGATTGAGATTCGACAATGTACGGTGAATCAAATCATAGGAACTTAGCATGAAAATCTGATTACTCATATTATTTTGATTCGGCATATAGGAATTCTTATTCAGGAATTCCGCTCCTACCTTATTCCCCTGCTCATACATTAATTTGATAGAAGAATTATAGACAGGTGTCCACTTTTGGTTTTGCCAGTAAGCAAACATTAAGCCAAAAAGCAATCCCAAAACGATAAAGTACCAGTATCGGAGAATTGTGGTAATCCAGAATAGCCAGTTCACAACCTTGCTCTCATCTGGCAAAAGGGAACTGGCATTGCCAAATGGTAACGGCATATTATCTCTGTAAGGTTTAGATTCCATAATAGCTTAATTGAGATTCAATATTAGCAATAAGAAAGAAACAGGTACCATCACAAAACTTAAGAAACCGGAGAAAGAAGTAATATTGTAAAATGCTTTATTGCTGGTTGGGAAATAGAATACGTCATTCGGCTTCACATAATAGTACCCGGAATTTATCAATGATGCAGAACGTAAATCCAATGTCTTAATCTGATAGGATCCGTCTGCCATCCTCCTCAGTAAACGGACATGTTTATAGTCAAGCATTTTATCTTTCCCCGGAATACTGCTTAATGCCTGAAAAATGGAAATCCGGTCTTTATCCATCTCAAAACGACCGACACCGACGATATAATAGTAATTAGACACCAACGACAGTCTGACTTCGGCATCGGGCAACGATTCCCGGACTTTATAGCGAAGCACCGCCTCAGCCTGTTGGGTGGTTAGATTTACTATAGACAATTCACCCATAAAAGGCAAACGGACTTTACCATCCGGATAAATGCGATAACCGACAGCACCGCCCTGGTTCTGCAATCCCATCCCTGATTGCTGAGTGGTTCCAGTAAGGAGTTTAGCCGCTTCTACATCTGTTGATAACACATTATAAACGATGCGGTCATTCGGCTGTAACCGGTATGCACTGTCATATGCCTCGACATATCGCGTCACATCCCCCTTTCGTTGCAGAAGGACTGTATCGCGATTGGTTATACAAGATGACATTAACAGGCCAATCACCAAAGCTATATACCAATGTATTTTCATACGTCATTAACTGTTTTATGATAAGCAGATGTCTTTAATCCGCTTAGAATGACCCAATATCACAACGCAAATCACACCCGGCAAACTACTTTGCCAGTTTAATTCCTAAAGCAGCAATGGAGGCCACAGCTGTCAAAAGGCCAAGAATGCTGTACACAGTGCTATGAACGCCAAAGAACTGACCTTCACGAGGTTGAATATAGATAATATCGTTGGGCTGAATCCAGAAATATTCGGAAGAGATAATCTCCTTTGAGCGGAGATTGAAGGTTTTGATTACAGGTCCGTCGGAGGTTTGACGGATCAGTTTTACACGAGTCCGGTCACCGACATCGGTAATTTTACCGGTCAGTGCCAGAGCCTCGTATATATTGGTTTGTTCTTTTGGCAAAGGAATTTTCCCCGTGCCAAATTCACCCATGGCGGTGAAATAATTATTGACCAAAGAAACCTCTACGGAGCATTGTTTCACTAAATCAAACAATCTCTTTTCGAGAAGCTGCTTCGTTTGCAGTAAGGTTAATCCCTTGACATCGACTTTCCCCACATAGGGAATATCAATTTCACCGTTTGCATTGACAGAATAAGTGTACAAACGGGATGAACCAGCTAGACCCGAACCACCTCCGGACATAACATCCGTCTGATTCTCTCCGAGAAGCTGCAACAAAGGACCGGCATTTTCATGCGACAGAGTCCTCAGCATTACCGACAACTCATCACCCGGCTGAATGCAATATTCAGGTGCGGGTTTAACTTCTTTGATCAATTCGGCATCTGCACGTACACCTGTCATGAGGTTGGTCTTCCAGGGTGCGGCACAGGCCGTTAAAGTGAGAAGTATAACTAAACATATTTTGCCTGCATACTTCATCGTTTTAGGTGTTTGAGGTTATTCGAAAACCACCAGTACCTCATTTTTAGAAACTTTGTCACCTGCTTTTACCGCAAGAGTAACAACTTTTCCGTCATGAGGAGCAATAACCTTGTTCTGCATTTTCATCGCTTCATGAATCAGGAGAACCGTGCCGGCTTTCACCGTTTGTCCCTCCTTCACAAATACGCTAAGAATCGTACCAGGTAAGAAAGCTTTAATTTCGCCTTCAACTGCTTTTTCCCACTGTTTGCGGTTGATAAATTTCTTAGTAAGGGTAGTTTTATATTTACGCGCGGTAACGGCAAAATCTACCAATTGTAAATCTTTTTTCTGTTCCATTTTTTGGATTAATTAGAAACGACGTAACTTGAAGGAAACTGTCTCTAACTGAACCAATCTATTTTCAATCGGTTAGGATTAAAAATTCTGAAAGAACGAATGACGGCTTTGATATGATAACAAATCAAAGTGCCGATTCGTTCTCTCAGACTATAGAGTAATTCAGTTTTGTTTCACTTAGTAAACAATTCCGGCATCAGAACGGAGGAATTCCGTGTTTTTTAGATGGACGGAACTCTTCTTTCTCACGTGAAACTTCCAGCGTGTGCAACAAGATTCCACGAGTCTCTTTCGGCTCGATTACAGCGTCGATAAATCCGTTTGCAGCAGCTACGTAAGGATTTGCGAATTTCTCCACATACTCCTGTACTTTTTTCTGACGCATTTCATCCGGATTTTCAGCTTCCATGATCTCTTTGCGGAAGATAATGTTAGCAGCACCTTCCGGTCCCATTACGGCGATTTCAGCACTTGGCAATGCAAACACGAAGTCAGCTCCCAGGTGGCGTGAGTTCATCGCGATGTAACCTCCACCGTAAGCTTTACGCAGGATCACAGTGATTTTTGGCACAGTAGCTTCAGAATAAGCATAAAGCACTTTCGCTCCGTGACGGATTACACCGGCGTGCTCCTGGTCAACACCAGGCAGGTAACCCGGCATATCTTCGAGAGTAACGATAGGAATATTGAAAGAGTCGCAATAGCGGATGAAACGAGCGGCTTTGTCTGAGCTGTCGCAGTCAAGTACACCGGCCAATACCATAGGCTGGTTAGCTACGAAACCTACAGTCTCACCGTTCATGCGGCCGAAACCGATCACGATGTTAGCAGCAAACAGCTCCTGAATTTCGAAGAATTCAGAATCGTCAACGATAGCTTTCAATACATCGCGAACATCGTAAGGCTGTTTTGGATCTGAAGGAATGACGTCTTCGATCTGCTTTTTAGCAACCGGTTTCTTAGGTGCGATTGTTTTAGCTTTAGACGTATTGTTCCATGGAATAAATGAAACCAGTTTTTTAATTTGCTGGAAACACTCCTCTTCACTTACCGCAAAGAAGTGAGCATTACCGGTGATTTCTGCGTGAACGCGTGCACCACCCAGATCTTCCATTGAGATCTCTTCACCGATAACGGTTTTGATTACAGAAGGACCGGTAATGAACATGTTAGAGATATTTTCCACTACGAAAACGAAGTCTGTCAACGCAGGAGAATATACTGCACCTCCGGCACATGGGCCAAGGATTACAGAAATCTGAGGAATAACGCCGGATGCGATAGTGTTGCGGTAGAAGATTTCACCATAACCCGCCAAAGCGCCTACACCTTCCTGGATACGGGCACCACCCGAGTCGTTAATACCGATGATGGGCACTCTCATTTTCAGAGCGTGGTCCATGATTTTAGTGATCTTACGAGCGTGTTTCAAACCCAAAGAACCACCTTCTACGGTAAAGTCCTGAGCATAGATACACACCGGAGCACCGTAGATAGTACCTGTACCGGTAATTACACCATCACCCGGAAGTACTTTCTTATCCATTCCGAAGTCACGTGCACCGTGAGTTACAAACAGGTCATACTCTTTGAAAGATTCTTTGTCCAACAAAGCGGTAATACGCTTTCTGGCAGTCATTTTACCTTTCGCCTCTTGTTTTGCGATAGCGGCTTCACCACCACCCATCTCAACGATGGCTTTCTTTTCGCGAAGCGCAAGGATGTTTTTCTTTAAACTTGACATAATATAAAAGTTATTAGAAAGATTGTTTGGTCATTAGCGTCGCTGTTGAGCAACTCTATAGCTGATTCTGGCTTTTCCGGCCAGAATGGCGTTCAATTTTCCTTTAATCAATTGTTTCCGAATCAGGGAGATGTGATCAATAAACATCTTTCCGTCAATGTGGTCATATTCGTGCTGGATAACCCGTGCCGCAAATCCGTCAAACTCTTCTTCGTGTTCCACAAACTTCTCGTCACAATATTTGATACGGATTTTATCCTTACGGGTCACATTTTCGTGGATTCCCGGTAGACTTAGACAACCCTCTTCACGAGAAACATCCTCTCCTTCACGCTCCACAATCTGAGCGTTTATCATAGTGAGTTTACGATCCTTGTATTCAGGAAACTCTTCACTCATAACATCGAGATCAATGACAAACAGGCGGATGGGTAATCCGATCTGAGGAGCGGCCAATCCCACGCCATCGGCATGGTACATGGTTTCATACATATCTTTGATCAATTTATCCAGACCCGGATAATCAGGCGTAATATCTTCCCCGACTTTTCGCAAAACGGGTTGACCATATAAATATACAGGAAGTATCAATGTACTGAATATTAAATTTGTAAATAGTATTATCTGAATCTTCTGTTCTCCAGGTAGCTTTGCAGGATGATGGTGGCGCTGATTTCGTCCACTTTAGCTTTATCCTGACGATCTTTCTTTTTCATGCCACCGGCAATCATGGCCTGATGCGCCAATACGGAAGTAAATCGCTCATCTACCATCTCAACAGGTATATGAGGAAATGTTTTCTTCAAGGTATTAACAAAAGGCTCAATATACTTCATGCTCTCCGACGGCTGATTATTCATCTGCTTCGGCAATCCGACGACAAACAGTTCGACCGGCTCTTTTTCGACATAACTCTTCAAAAAAGGGATCAACTGGCTACTTTGCACCGTACATAAGCCGTTGGCAATCAACTGCAGCGTATCAGTTACAGCCAGTCCGGTGCGTTTGCGGCCATAATCAATGGAAATTACTCTACCCATAATCAGGCTGCAAAGATAGTAAATAATCTGTAATTAAAACTCATCAGGACATGAGCTGACTCCGCTCCTCATCGAGTTCAGTTTCAGCATCTTCGGGTAAAACAGAGACATTCTCGGCCTTCAGGACGATTAAGACGGT
>JAUZOF010000213.1 GCA_030706585.1 Bacteroidota bacterium | reverse complement strand
TGCCTCCCACGCATTTCTGCACGCCGCTATCGCATTTCTGCATGCCTCCCACGCATTTCTGCACGCCGCTATCGCATTTCTGCATGTCTCCCACGCATTTCTGTATGCCGCGCTCGCATTTCCGGGTGCCGCCGAAGCATTTCTGCATGACTCCGGGACATTTTACATTAGTAAAAAAGCCAGATAGTGATTGGACGAATATCAATTGCTTTTGAAATAAAAGCCACGAATACTTAGAAATGAAGTGTATTCGTGGCTTTTTGTTTGGAAAATATATCATTAAAGTAACGGGCTAAATAGCCTGATTGTCGATTCTGTAAATTTCTCCACACGTGGACGCTTTATCCAGTGGTTGAGTGTGATACGGCGGCAATGATTCTGATCGTTGAGGAAGACTTCTTTTAATTTAAGCGCCATCTCTTTGTGATAAAGGAATGCGTTGATCTCGAAATTGTGTTCAAAGCTACGAAAATCAAGGTTTGTCGAACCCACCGTTGCCACAGCATCATCCGAAACCACCATCTTTGAATGTAGGAATCCGGGTTGGTAAAGATAGACCTTTACACCTGCTTTTAAGATGGATTTTAGGTAGGAGCGGGTAGCTAGGTGCACCATGTGTGAATCTGAACGCTCGGGTATCATCAGCCGGACATCCACGCCACTCAATGCAGCTGTCTGCAATGCGGTCAGCAGACTTTCTCCCGGTAGGAAATAGGGGGTTTGCAGATAGACATACTCTTTGGCGGAGTGAATGATCTTCAGGTAGGCCTGTAAAATCTCGCGCCACTCTCCAAACGGGCCACTGGTAATGACCTGAACCGGAGTTTCGCCTTTCTGTAATATCTTTTCATCATGAAAATAATGCTTCAACGGCAGTAATTCACGGGTGGTAAAGTACCAGTCAATCAGGAATGCCGATTCCAGAGCCTCCACGGCTTGTCCTTCGATACGGAGATGCAGGTCTCTCCAGATACCCCATTCCAGTCCCTTGTGATAACGATCGGCTATGTTCATTCCGCCGGTATAACCAAGTTTTCCGTCAATAATCACCAGCTTCCGGTGGTTGCGGAAATTGATTTTGCTGGTTAAGCGGTGGAAGTGTACTTCCTGGAAGATGGCCGTCTGGATACCGGCTTTTCGCATTTCTCCGAAGAACTCTTTCGGGACTTTCCAGCAGCCCACGTCATCCACGATGACACGCACCTCTATTCCCTGAGAGGCCTTTTCTACCAACAGGTCTTTTACTTTATTTCCTATTTCGTCGCTTTCGATAATATAATACTGGACGTGAATATAGTGACGGGCGTGACGGATGTCTTCCAGCAACCGGGCAAATTTATCATCGCCATTAGAGAATATCTCCACCTCATTGTGCATAAACACTGGGAATTGATTCCGGTGGTTGAGCAGGCGTGCCGTCGTTCGATACTCTTCCGGGAGTGTATTAATGCTTCGTCGTCCTTCGGGGTAAGTAAGGCGAACGTTGACTTTTCTCCTTTTCTTGCGGGATATAAGCTTCTGGCGTGTAAAGTCCTGTCCAAAAAAGATATAAAAGAAAATTCCAAGGAATGGCAACAGAAAAAATAGTAATATCCAGGCCAGTGTTTTCACCGGATTGCGGTTGCCTGCAATTACAACAATAACTGCCGCAATGGAGGTGACCAGATACAGTATCTGGAATGTAATGGCTAACCAGTGACTTGACCCGAAAAAGAACATAACGGCTGATTTTTGCTAATATAGTTTCTTTTATAATAAGAAACAAATCTGGGAGGGGGATGTTTTTGGAAAATACATAGTGTCAGAAGTGTTTGTATCTTATACATAAAAAAAGAATCTTCTGCCAGGGCAGAAGATTCTTAAAGCAATAGATGAATAGTAGGGTAGAGTTTGCGTTATTTCTTATCGATATGGCGAACCATTTCCGATGCTGCCAGAAGAAATGCACCCACTCCGAAATTTGCCGTTGAGTTAGCATCAACCACCTGACCGGGAATCGCTCTGTCTCCAATAGGCTGTATGTAACCAATTTTACCGTCGGGTTGCAATGCCGTTGTTGTAAGGTATTTCCAACCTTTCATAGCCGCAGGCAAATAAGTTTTTTGTTTAAGATAACCATTGTTGATTCCCCATAAAAGCCCATAGGTAAAGAATGCGGTGCCACTGGTTTCGTAGCCCGGAGCATGATTCGGGTCAAGCATACTGCGGGTCCAGTAACCCTCTTTTTGCTGTGATTTTATGATGGTTTTAGCCATAGCTTTAAACTGCTTTTCAAACAACGCTCTGTTTTTATAATCAACCGGCAAATCTTTTAGCACCTTTGCCAGTCCGGCAAAAAGCCATCCGTCACCACGTGCCCAGAAATCTTTTTTTCCATTTACGCTTTTATGCTTGGGATAGGTATATCTGGCGTCACGGTAGAATAGTTTGGTTTTAGGGTCATACATGATGCTTTTTGCATACGTATAGTATTCGGTAAGCTTATCCAGATACATTTCGTTTCCGGTTACTTTATACAATTTGGTCATCACCGGCATAACCATGTAGAGACCATCCACCCACCACCAATAATCATAATTGGGAGTACTCATCTCGTATTCCATAACTTCCCGGGCACGGGCAATTTTGTTGGGATCCGGTGCTAGGTTGTACAGATCGATATAGGACTGGAAGCAGATTTGCCAGTCACCAAACAAAACAAATTCCGGCTTTTCTCCGTAACTGTATTTCCATTGAGATTTGTCATCACCGGTTGCTCCTTTCCACTTGTTTTGCTCTGCCCACTTTTCCGAATATTGGCGAAAGGTTTCGTTTCCGGTAACAAAGTATGCTTCCATATTCCCGGTGTGATAGGCTGCATTATCCCAGAATGGATTTCCTGGGTCAGAGTGATTGGTCTGCCAGTAATTATTTACTTTATTGATGATGTCGATTACCTCTTTCTTATCGGGTTTTTCTGCTGCAAATATGCTTATGTTTAGAATGAGGGCTATGATGGAAATATATCCTGAAAGCTTCATTTCGGTAGTTCTTTGAGGTGTTATGTGATCAGCTGATTTTTAATGGTAGGTGCCGTTATTTAGATTGAAAGGAATGCTCCGGAGAGCATTCCTTTCGTTGAATAACCTAACTAATACCTAAGACACCTAAAGAAATTAATAATTCGGATTTTGTTCCAGTTTAGCATCTTTGTTCAGGTCGATTTCAGATTGAGGAATCGGAAATAATAAATTTTTCTCGGTAATACCGGTTACCTGATAAGTTGCAGGTGTAGTGGCATTGGCCATAGCTACACGTTGAAGTAAAGTTTTGGTACGCAACAGAGTCATGCGTCTGTTTTCTTCAGCTAATAATTCGCGTGCTCTTTCGTCCAATATAAAGTTCATGGTAATATTGGATGCTGAAACAGCAGTCGCATTGGCCCGTGCTCTGATTATGTTGATTGTAGTGGCAGCATCCCCTAATTTACCCTGTTTAAATTGAGCTTCAGCTTTTAACAGGTAGGTTTCAGCTAAACGCATCATCGGGATATCTTTCCACATACCATAACCGAACTCATCACGAGAGTCAAATTGGCCCCATTTGGTTGTGTATGGACATAGTTTATAAAGAGTGTCGGCGTAAGTAGTACGGTCTTTTTCTTTGCCATCAGCCGGGTCAATGTATTTTTCAGGAATTATAACCGGTTTACCATAGGTAACGCTCTTTGAAGGGTCGTTGTACCAGAATTTACGTCTGATATTGTACGATGAGTTACGCATATCGGTTGCTTCGTATAGGTGATATAACACGAAGTTGTTTAAACGCATACGTGCAATGCCTCGCCCACCTAAAGAATCAGCAGGCTTCATTCCGGATAGATTGTGATAAGCAGCACCCCATACCCGACGTTGTTGAGGGTTACCTCCCTGGCTCAAACCTGGAACATCTGTAGGGTTTTCTATTTCGACATCCCAGATTATTTCAGTATTACCCTGAGAGCGACGTTGGTTCCCTGCAAAAAACATATCAGAGAAATAGTCACCGGCCTGGTTCTTTTTAACGCCATAGCGGGCTGTAATCAGGCTGAATTTTCCGCTGCTTATAATTGCATCACACTGAGCTTCTGCTTTGTCCGGTTTATCCATTCGCAGGTAGGCCTCTGCCAGAAGTTGCTGCGCCATCGCTTTATTCGGGCGACCGTAAAGAAACTTGCTGCCACTCTTTTTGACCTGATCAATATAGGGCAAATATTGAGCGCTATACAAAAGGTCACTTTCAATCAGCTGGTTAACTTCATCCAAAGTGGCACGGACAAAATCAGTCTTAGCCGTTGTTATGGGTGTCGTGGTAATCGGAACCCCGCCATAACAGGTTGCCAATAAGTTATACGCATAAGCTCTGTAAAATAAGGCTTCAGCTTTAAGACTGTTTTTATTGGCTTGTCCCATTGTCCCGACATTGCCGGTTTCAATGTTATTGATGATGACGTTCGCGTTGTTGATGATTTTATAAGCCCATGACCATGTCCAGGAGGCTGCTTCATCAGTGGAATTCAGCAAGCCATAGGTAACATACGGAGTTTCGATTCCCTGTGGTTGCACTGACATTGTTATGTCTGTACCGGCTTGCCATACTGCCAGATAACCTTGTCTGTCATCTCTGCATAAAAATGGATTAAACTGTTGCTGAAGTCCGACAATCTGAGCTTCCATCCCCAAAGAGTCTGTCAGAGTTTCAGGTGCATAGGATGCCAATACTTTTTCATCCATAAAGGACTTATCACACGAAGTAAAGACTTGCGATGTGAGTAGTAGTCCAAATAATACTTTATTATATCTTTTCATAGTGATTCAGATTTAATCGTTATCAAAGAGTTATATTGAGGCCAACTGTAAATGTTCTGGTAGTTGGATAGTCATTTGTCCAGTCACCTGAACCACGTGGTGCCTGATTGGCTTCCGGATCCCATCCAATCCAGTTGGTGAATGTGTAAAGGTTACGTCCTGAGAAATAGACGGTTGCAGAGCCGATACCTGCTTTTTTGAGTAAGGTTTGAGGTACGGTGTAGCTCAAAGTAACATCTTTAATACGGGTATAGTTGTTTTTGAGAGGAAAACCATATCCTAAAGTATTGGCATACACCAGTGATGGCCAGTAGTTATCCTGATTTTGAGCTGTCCAGTAACCTACCTCTTTAGGAGTATTGCGACGTCCGGCTTCATCTCCGAAGAAGATTTCTGAACCGGCATTTTTCATACTGCCCTGAACGGTTTCGATGAAAACACTTAAGTGGAAGTCTCCATAATGGAATGTATTGGTAATACCACCTCTCCATTTAGGAAGTGTCTGACCTAAGATTACTTTGTCTTTAGAGTCGATAATGCCATCACCTTTGTCGGGAATACCATTACCATCAGAATCTACGGTTAGTTGGTCTTTGAATTTCACATCTCCGGCTTTATTCACCTTATCGGTAGCTGCAATTTCGCTAGCCTGCCAGATACCTATTTTTTCGTAATCATAGATAACCCCGATTGGTTTGCCAATGAACCATTTATTGTTCACATCGTCTTTTCCATCTCCGTACAGGTCAACGATTTTGTTTTTATTGGTAGAAAAGTTCAGGCTCGTTTCCCAGCTGAATTTATTGATGTGCAGATTCTTAGAGTTGATAGTGATTTCAAGACCTTTATTCTCAACTTTACCCAGGTTGTCCCATACGTTGGCATATCCGGTGATATTCGGAATGTTGCGTTTCATCAACAAGTCGAAGGTGTTGTTTTTATATGCCTCAATCGTTCCGGAGATTCTGTTGTTAAGGAAACCGAAGTCCAGCCCGATGTTGCCAGATTTTGTACTTTCCCAGTTAAGATTGGCATTTCCCAAAACGTTAGCATAAGTTCCGATTACGCCGGTTCCGTTATAAGGGATTTTACCAGTACCGGAAGAGGTTTCTGTTTGGTTAACGCCAATGGCTTCGTTACCGGTTGTACCATATGAGAAACGAAGTTTCAGGTTGTTGAGGAAAGAATAATCCTTCATGAATGCCTCATTGTTAATATTCCAACCTAAGGCAAAGGAGGGAAATACGCCGTATTTGCTTGTGTTGGCACCGAACACTGAACTACCGTCACGTCTGACAGTTGCAGATGCGAGATAGCGACTGTCGTAAGAGTAGTTAACACGTCCCATTTGTGAAAGTAATGTGCGGTCATAGGCACCGGATGAACCTACCGTTTGAGTTGCACCTGTTGACATATTGTAGTAGCTCAATCCATCATTGATAAAACCAATTGCGTTTGAAGTTACGTTGTAATAGCTTGTCTTCTGAGCACTGTAAAGCGCTGTAACGTCGAAGTGATGTTTCTGAATATCTTTATTGTAGGTCAAAATATTTTCAACTACCCAGAATTTCTTTTCATTATTTGATGCTGAAGCTGATCCCCCCTGCGTATTACCGGCAAGTAATCCGTAATAACTTTTTGAGTTATTGATATAGTATGACTGAGATGCGTTTACTCTGTATTTCAATCCTTTGAAAGGAGTTAATTCAGCATATACAGTTCCGGTCAGATTCTTTGTAACATTTGAAAGATCTGCATTCAGATTCAGCATTGGATTTAAATAAAGTGTTTCGGGATAATTAGGATATGTAATGTAATTACCGGAAGCATCAGTAGGGACTGTAAATGGACTCATGGCACAAGCGTACAGCATGTTTACTTTATCAGAGCCGTTGCTATAATCATTGTTGACAAATGAAAGATTCGTTCCTATGGTTAACCATTCCTTCAGGCTTATATCCAGATTAGAACGTAAACTGAACCGTTTATAGGCATATCCTTTAATTACACCTTGCTGGTCCAATAAATCGCCCGATACATAATACCTTGCCTCTTTGGTACCTCCGTTGATGCTGACATTATGGTCCTGGATATTACCCTGTTGAGTAGCTTCCTTCAACCAATCAGTAGGGGTAAACTCTCCTTTTAGCCATTTTTGATAATTGGCAGATTCACCATAATACATAAGGTCACCTGAATAACCAGACTTCTGTGCCTTATAGTCCTGATATTTCTGATAATATTCAGCGGCGCTCCGCGGGGTAAATTCGTGTGCAATATTTTCAACGCCACCGTAGCCATTATAGCGGATGATCGGCGCTCCTGATTTTCCTTTTTTAGTGGTAATAAGGATTACACCCGCCGAACCGCGTGTACCGTAAATAGCCACAGCCGATGCATCTTTCAATATCTCCATAGACTCGATGTCTGCCGGATTGATATCATTGGTACTTCCGTAGAACGGAATTC
>JAUZOF010000212.1 GCA_030706585.1 Bacteroidota bacterium | reverse complement strand
TGAAGGAATTTTGTTCTCACGCAATTTGGCTGCCACATCGTAACCCTCTTTTTGCGAGAAGTAGGTAATGCGGCTCATCCACAATCCAAACGACCAGAGCGGTGGCATCGGTGATTTGCCGGTGATATTGGTGTACTCATCCAGAATCTCTTTCGGTTGTCCGAGAAATACAAACAGATCCAGCTGATCATCGCCAATCATCAGATCGGTTGACTCGAGGAAAGATGCTCCGAAATCGCAGGTAATGGGCGAAGTGGTATGCATAAACATTCCGTAACCGCGGTTACTCATGAAGAACGGGATCGGCTTGTATTGGGTAGTGTTTTCCGTACCGTTGGCATCGTCTGTCCAAAGTGTAACTTTCTGGCCCCTTTTATCCATACGGGTAAATGATTCTCCACATCCGAAGATCTTTTCACCCGGTTGCAGGGAGAATACAGCAGCCACACTCTGAGAATAGTCAGATGAGCGACGAACAAACGAGAATGGAGTATTGGGATGGTAAGTCTCTTCGTTCTCAGAATAGTGACGGGTCTTGGTCAGCAACTTACCATTGGCATCATAGATGGAGATGCGCCACGGATATTCACTGATCTCAATCGCACCGTAGACACTCTGATAACGGTAACCGGTTTTGGTAAGGCTATATTTCCACGATTGATCCCGGGTAGGTTCTTTTACCAACATCAGAGAAGGTTCCTGAGCCGTTTTCGGAGCCGAGGTTGTCTCTAAACGAATACGAAATGATCTTGGTGACACAAACTCGATCTTAAACGGGAGCTCCGGATCCACAGGATAAACATTTTCCGGAAATTCGATCGTTTTGAACGGACGCTGTACAGCCAGCGTATTATTAAAAGCTGTACGAGTGTGATACACGAAACGCTTAAATTTCAGCTTACCGCTTGCATTGGCTCCATCAAACGTTGATAGACTGTCAGCATTGAAATAGACGTTTGTAAAATCCCGGAAATCAGAACTGATATCGACGGGTTCGTTCAGCAGATAGGGCGTTTCGGCTTTGAGAGCCGATCCACCTATCAACATTGTAGTTAGTAGTGTTAGCAGTGTTTTATTCATAATGATATTAGTTAATTGAACGCAAAGAGGCAAATTCGCTCCATTAAACCTCCAAGGTTTTTATAACCTTGGAGGTTTGGGTATAGGTTTCGCTTTGGTTTTATTTTGTGGTAACGCTGATTTCAGCAGCCTGCAAACCCTCTGCTTCTGCTTTAAGATTGATTTTACCTCTGTTTTTACCGGATTGAACGACCACCAGACATTTACCGTAGAAGGCTTTTCGTTCGCTGGCTTTAAACGGTTCGTGACTGATTGGAGAACCGTTATCGACTCCCGCTATAATGCCATTTCCATTCAGGGTGAATTTCACCTGATTCTCTGCATACGGAACCAGATTACCCTTTGCATCGAGGATATTCACCGTAACAAAAGAGAGATCTTTGCCATCAGCCTTAATTGAATTACGATCAGCGATGAGTTCGATTCTATCCGGTTTACCCGCCGTTCTTATCTCTTTAGTCAGAACAACTTGCCCTGCTTTACGCGAAACAGCCTTCAGGGTGCCCGATTCAAACGGCACACGCCACATTACGTGCAGATCCTCCCCTTGTTTACGCTTGGTGCCCAGTGATTTTCCATTCAGGAAGAGTTCAACTTCATCGGCTTTATTGTAGTATGCCATGATATCCACGGTTTGTCCCGGCTGCCAGTTCCAATGAGGGAAAATATGCAAAACCGGTTTTTCAGTCCATTCACTCTGATACATGTAAAAGACATCTTTTGGAAAACCAGCCAGGTCAATGATTCCAAAGTAAGAGCTACGCGCCGGCCAACCGTAAGGAGTAGGTTCACCGATGTAATCAAAGCCTGTCCAGACAAAGAAACCGGAAATATAATCCAACTTCTTCACGAGCTTCCAGCTGGTTTCGTGAGTAGAACCCCACGGTGCACACCAGTTGTCATATGATGAGCAGGAATGGTGTTCGGTATCGAACGGTAAATCCCATCTTACAGGCCAGTTACGCACACTATCGGAATTCATTTCATACCAGCCACGGGTAGCCAGAGCCGATGTCGATTCGGTCACAATAAACTTCTTGCCCGGATGAGTCTTCTGAAAGTCGGGCCACCTCTTATGCTCATAGTTATAGCCGATCATATCGAAAGCGCCTGACTTAATCAGGTTACTGGATGGATCGGGATTATTGTTTGCCGTCACAATTGGACGTGTCGTATCAAGATTTTTCACAATGCCTACCAGTTCGCGCGAAATATCAACTCCACTTGTATCGCCTTTTGCCTCGCCAAACTGTTCCAGTATTTCATTTCCCACACTCCAGACTATGACAGACGGGTGATTGCGGTCACGCATGACCTGATCGGTCAGGTCCCGGACATGCCACTGCTTAAAATATTGGCTGTAATCGTAAGGGGTTTTCTTTTTCAACCACATATCAAAGGCTTCATCCATTACCAGAAACCCCATACGGTCACAGAGATCCAGCAACTCCGGTGCCGGTGGATTATGCGATGTGCGAATGGCGTTACACCCCATCTCTTTCAGGATCTCCAGCTGACGTTGCAAGGCCCGTGTATTGAGGGCTGCACCCAGGCAACCGAGATCGTGGTGATTGCAAACTCCTTTAATCTTCACAAATTTTCCATTCAGGAAAAAGCCTTTGTTCAAATCAAACTCAATTGTACGGATACCAAAAGAGGTTTCATAGCGATCAATCGACTTCTCTTTTGAGACTATTTCCGTCACCATTTTGTACAATCCCGGTGATTCAATCGACCAAAGCGAGGGTGAAGCAACAATAAGGCTTTGTGTTATTCCGGTTTCATCGTTGGCTTTCATGGTAAAGGGAGTTTCCGAAACAGCAACTTTTCTACCGGATGGATTTACGACACTATTTCTCAAGATCAGATCCACATTGTCGTTGGTTGTATTTGTAAGTGTAGCAGTGACTTTTATATCCGCTTTATTTCCCTTGATTTCGGTTTCGATATGAGTTCCCCATTGCTTCACCTGAACACGATTGGTTATTGTAAGCCAAACATTGCGGTAAATACCCGATCCGGAGTACCAACGTGAATTAGGCTGGTCAGAATTATCCACCCGAACGGCAATCACATTTTTCTTTTTGCCAAAATTAAGATAGGGAGTCAGTTCGTAGCGGAACGAAATGTAGCCGTTGGGACGTTTACCCAGATAATTGCCGTTTATCCACACTTCACTGTTGCGATAAACTCCGTCAAAATCAATAAAAACCGATTTCCCTTTAGCCGATACCGGCATTACAAAGCTCTTGCGATACCAACCGATACCACCGGGTAAAGCACCTCCACCGGGCGTGGCAGGATTCTTTTCATCAAACTTTCCCTCGATGCTCCAATCATGTGGCAAATCAAGTGTTCGCCAACCGGTGTCATTATAATCATTTCGGGAAGCCTCTTTGGATTCACCAAGACAAAATTTCCAGTTTGAATCAAAATTGAGGATTTCCCTGGGCTGCGACGATGCACACGAAAGCAACGTGGTCACCAGGGATAATGCCAGTAAACAAATCTTTCTCATTGTATATTGTTTGGATTGATTTTTCCTTTGGTTAAGAGTAAAAAGAAGTTGTTTCACAACAACTTCTTTCCTGATTGATCTTGTTAACCTTAAATGTATGTACCCAAAAGGTTTTTTAGACCTTTCACCACATTTTCACCATCAAATTCTATATGTTCACAAGGAATTTATCGCTTAGTAAGGTTTAGCAGGAAAACATCGTTTTCCCGCATATTTATTTCTTTAGAGAATGGAGTTCCGGCCTTGATATGAATTGTTTCAGCCTCAACCGCATCTCCGTTATTATTCTTCTTTATCTCTTCTACCTGCTGTCTGGAGAGCTGTTTGGGCCGCCCCATATCGAGATAGGTGGTATAGGCATCATTCGAGCGATATCCCACTTTGAAAATCTCCAGCGTATAGGTTCCTTCCGGAAGGTTGGTCATGTTTACCTTCACCTTACCCTTCTCTTTAGCAGGTAAATCACGTATGTAGTAAACCTGATTATTTGTAGAGTCAGGAAGGGTATAAGTGAAATCCCAAAACAACAGTTGAATACCCCCATTGTCATTTTTGCTTGCCCACGAACGTGTATCGGTGTTTTTCAGCTCAGATTTTCCGAGTTTATTCATAAACTGATAAGCATAAAAAGCCGGTTTGGGAATACCTTGAGTATTAAGTAATCCAAATCCCCCATGGAAAGGAGTGAATCGTGGCCCCGGCTCTTCAAAAATATCGGTGAAAACCCAGTACGACATTGAATTGGCTGCATTGCCAACCTGTTTTATTTTCTCTAAAATATAAGCCGCTTCATGATAGCTATCGTGTAAAGGATCAGCTGGAGTATAAGACGAGCTCCACTCTGTGTAATGCAATTCCAGATTCGGTTTTGTCGAAGTAGCAATCTCTTTGCGCGATTGAAGCACATCGCCACTCACACTCATAGGGTCTTTGCTCAACACTGTGCCACTATTGCCATATTCATCAAGAAATCCCTGGCTCACTCCATACGAATGAGTGCTGATAAAGTCGATTGGCACATTGTTTTTAGTACAATATGCTATCATTTCGCTCTCCCATGCAGCACCTGCCGTTCCGGGTCCGCCCACTTTATACTCCGGATTTACGCTTTTGATAGCCTGAGCCGAATACTTGTATAGTTTAAAATACTCCTCTTGAGTTCCACTCCAGAATCCGGGCGAAAGGTTAGGTTCGTTCCAGACTTCAAAATACCAGGTCTTCACCTCCTCTGCGCCGTAACGTTCTGTAAAATGTTGTGTTAAAGCCCGTATCAGTTCTTCCCATTTTTTGTAGTCTTTTGGAGGAGTAACATTTCCTTTCCACCAGAAAATCGTTTGATTACCGCTCGCCAGTGCTGAAGGCATAAATCCTAATTCCACAAAAGGTTTGATGCCGATGCTCAACAGGTAATCGTATAAAACATCGACATACTGGAAATTATATTCCGGATTCCCCTTGCTGTCCTCCTTGTAAACTGCCATATCGTCGGTCAACAGGCCGTGCATACGGATGTATTTAAAATCACACGCTTTCTTTACATAGGCCAATTGCTGCTGCCAGTCGGCTCGAAGTCCTTCGTTTGCCCTGCCAGCTCCGACACATTGCTTAATCATAGTATTCATAGGCCCTTTTTCGGCACTATAATCAACATTAATCACCCTATCTGGAACTCCCCTTTTTTTATTCTTTTTACTTTGAGCAAAAGCCGGAGTCATTGCCAACAGGGCTACTGCAACTAAAAAATAACGGTGTAAATTCATGTTTTCTGAGTATATATTAATTGAATTAGTGGTTAAATGCGTGTTTATATAATGGGCCTGGGGAAAAAGCTAAGCGGCTGACTATTTCAATAAAAGATCATACCTATGATAAAATGAGTAAGAGGCTGATTGAAACTACCGAAGCAGGACAATCAGCCTCATAAAGAATTCAAAACTAATATCTATAATTAATGTGAATCGTAATAATCTTTCGTGATATAATTATATATCAACCAGTTATTAGGGTCTTTCTTTGCGATAAGCTGCATATGGTCAGCATCAAGGGTTTTAATGGTCATTCTTGCAAACCAACTAGCTACATTTCCTCCTTGTGCCTTGTCATGCAATACTTGGGCTCCATAAGTTATCAACTCTTTTGATTTAGGGTATAACATAAAAGTTCCGATTCCGGACAAATCGGGGAACATTTTATTGTCTGCTGTAAAATTGGCATTCCCTTTCAGATCAAAAGTCATAGTTCCATAATCACCGGCAGAGACTCCGGCCCATGAAATATCCTTGAAGGCAGGATCCCATTCCCAACCGGTTCCACCAAAGTAAAAAGGACCTGCGAAATACTTGCTTACACCATTGGCATCCAAATCAAGTACCCAAGTTTTAGAATGTCCAATTCCTCCTGAAAGATATGTCCACATAGAATCACTTACAAAGGCTTCATCGACAGTAGTCAACTTAAATGCGTAAGGATCGGCTGTTACAATACCACCCGCACTTTCAACACTGTAGGTAATAGTATAGTCACCTCCAAATGGAATAATAATGGTATCATTCATTTTTGTTGAAGTTCCAACGGGGGTCACCCAATATGGTTGAGCATTCGGAGTTTCACTCTTCAGATAAAATTTGTTAGGATTCTGTGTATCCTTTTTCACAGTAAATTTCAAAGCGCTTTTAGCCATTGGCGCTTCCAATTCATATTGATCTGGCGTACATGCCGAAAAAGCAACTGCAACCAGAAACAATATTGAAAAACATCTTATTAATATTTTGTTCATAACAATACGTTTTAAAGTTTTATTTTTTTACCAACCTGGATTTTGTTTCAATGTTCCGTTCGAAAGGGTTATCTGAGTATTCGGAATCTGCATAAAACCTCTAGTGGTTTTAATCTTAGCCACATCGTATGTAATATGATCATCAACGCCACCGCTCTTAACCGTCTGAGCTGTAGCTGCAATCGCATTAGCAGCATTATCTATCCCTGTACGCAGTAAATCCCAATAACGGATACCTTCAAAGGCAAACTCAAATTTACGTTCTGTTTGAATATCACTTAATGATACTGATGTTACAGCAGGCAAACCTGCTCGCTGGTGAACTTTATTAAAATAACTAACCGCATTGGGAGAACCTAGCTCAGCTGCCATCAAAAGCACATCTGAATAGCGGATAAGAATGTAATCCTGATCTTGTGATATTTGAAAATCTTTCGAACCACCTGTATCAGAGGTTCCATCAGGTAAACATGTTGGAGTGTATTTTTTCACAGTAAACCCTGTGTACTCCTTTTGATCAGTAATATTAAACGAACTTTCTATACCTTCACCCACTAAGTCAATCACAGAAGCTGTTCTACGTTTGTCATTGGCAGGATACGAGCTTACAAATTGAGGATTTACGGTACAAGCGCCCCATCCTTTTCCATAAGGTGAGAAATTACATCCACGCATACCCATCATCACAAGCCAACGGTTTCCATCTGACATTCCATTATAGTCTGATGTACTGTTGAATTTTTGCGCAAATACTACTTCTTTATTTCCCTTTCCGGCATAACCGGATTTATCCAACGTGTTGCTGGCTTTTACGGGAACATAACTTGCCATTAGGCATCGATCTCGCCAGAAAGCTTTTATATTGTCCTTACATATATATCAATAATTGTTGAAGGGGGAATTGAAATCATGAAAAAGTCGAAAGCAATATTCATGATTTTGAAATGAGGTTT
>JAUZOF010000211.1 GCA_030706585.1 Bacteroidota bacterium | reverse complement strand
CTTTGCAGGTTGCGTAAAGTTCATCAAGAGTAGTTGGAAGCTTTGTTATACCCACCCTATCCATAAACGGCTTGTTTAGAAACAGCTTAGGGCTAAGCTCAGTTTCAGGGCAGTCGGTGAGAGACGGCAATGAGTATATCTCGCCATTAGAATCGGGCATGGATCTTTTAAGGCTGTCCATGGATGACATCAGTTTTTTAAAGTTGGGCATATAATTATCAATCAGATCGTTAAGTCCTAGAAAAAGTCCTTCTCCTGCATACTTTGTAACATCCTTAGATCCAAAATTACAGCGGTAGAATGCATCCGGAAGATTTTGTCCAGAAGAAAGAACAAGATTCCTCCGCTCAGCAATGGAATTTGATGGGACTGTTTCCCAGTCTATATGTACATTTGTCATTTTTTCATACTCAGTCCAAACAAGTGTACCTGCATAATTATCCTGTGTCGCAGAAGTTGCAACCATAAACTTTAAGTTTATGGGTTCTTTTACTATTGGAAAATCACCTGTAGTATTTAGCTTTTTGATACGTTCTGCTGCAGCCGGGTCTGCATTCATCTTACTAACCTTTTTAGCAGGCCCGCATCCGGTTAAAAGTCCAGTAGTTAGCGAGGCTGCAAGTATAACTGATATGATCCTGATACTTTTTTTCATAGTTACCTCCATAATCTATAGTTTTGCCAAAGATAAAACATAAGAACCCACATCATATGCATATTTTATCGCCTTATCTTTAAGCGGTTCCGGTACATTATTGACATGCCCTTTGATTTCAAATGAAAAATCTCCTCCATATCCGATTTCAGTCAGGGTTTTCATGACTGGTTCCCACTCGACAGTGCCAAGGAAGGGGATATTATGGGTATCCTGGATCGTATGATTATCATTTACATGCAGTGCCTTGAGCCTTTTTCCTATAAATTTCAGTGCTGCTGATTGGTTTTTGTAATGCTGACGGTTAGCGTGCCCGAAATCCCAGCAGACACCAACGCATCCGTCATGGAAAGAATCAGCAAATTCGCATAGTTCTTCATAGCTTGCGTGGTAACGTCGGATTATCAAAGGGTTGTCAATATCTACGGTATTTTCAAAAGCTATTCCTACACCCAATTTTTTTGCAAGGTCAATGTATTTTCCGAAATAGTCCAGATTTAGCGAAAAAGACAAGCCCTTTTCACAATTGTTAGCAACGTCTGTCACAGCATGAAATGCCACCCATTTGACACCCAGTATGGCGCATGCCTTTATGGCACGCGTCATGCTAATATCAAACAGCTCCAGTTCCTCTTTTGTTCCTGAACGAACGTCGAAAGGTGCGCTCCAGTACGGTGCATGCGCTTGAGAAAATTCAGCTTTTAATTCCGAGGCACATTCTGCCACTTCAAAAATTTGAGATTCCCAGTCACTGTTTCTTAATATGTAGTGTTCGTTTCTAAAGTCCATAAGGCTCATGTCAAACACTCTAAATCCCGCTGAAACACATCTTCGTATGCTCTCGCCCGGTGATGTATAGGCTTTTGTTGTTCTGTCATTTACTATAGTATTTGTTGTGGTTGCAAGACGCATAATTAATCCTTTCTAATTGTTTGACGTTGTTTTAGTAAAATAATTGTACAGCATCTGTGCCGTCTCCGCCCTTGTTGCTGTGCCCGCAGGGTTGATTTTTCCGTCAGTGCCGTTTATGTATCCGTTTGCAGCAAGTAGCAGAATATCGTTTTGGGCGTAATCGGCTATACTGCCGGAATCACTGAACGTTACCTTTGATAAATCTGCTTTTTCATCGAGTAAATTGAATGCTCTGAGCGTCCTTGCAAAGAGTACAAACATATCCTGTCTTGTCACATTTGCTGTTGGATTGAATGCACCGCTCCATCCTGTTGCAATTCCGAGATCCTTCGCCGTTGCAACCGCATTTGCATAGTAAGCATTTGAGTCTACGTCGCTGAATGTTCCGGTGCCGATCTTGCCACCTGCGAAGGCTCTCATTAGCATTAGCGTGAAGTCACCGCGGTTCACTGTTGCGTCAGGCTTGAATGTCCCGTCGTCATAGCCTTTTATGATTCCCTTATTAGCGATGTATGATACAGCCTCATTTGCCCAGTGGTTTGTTGTATCAGTGAAAGTAACAGAGGTATTTCCATTGTCCGGCGGATTTGTGTTGTCATCACCGCCCGGTGTGCCGCCCGGATTGTCTGATCCTCCTGAGTTACCACCGCCTGAATCACCTATATTCAGTTCTCCCGAACCGGCTGAAAACGTATACGAAGCCTTAACCTTATTGGCACCGTCAATTACTTCAACAAGTGCAGTCGCTCCCGTATTCTTGTCAAGGTTTAAGGTTGTAAGGCCTTCACCGCTGTACTGTTCCTCCCCATTAACCCTTATCTTAAGGGATGGGTTGTTTAATACGGGGAACACCCTTACACTTTTTGTTCCGTCAGGAACGCTCACACGGTAGCTCGTAGCCTTTTCGGAAAGTCCCACATTTATGCTTTCCCCGGCTTGATTAACAAGTGATAACGACTTAATACTGTAATCTTTTTCGATAACCGGAACCTGTTTCTCCGAAACGCTGCCCGGAGTCGGCGCAGCATGAGTGTTAAGGATAGTCCCGTATGCCCAGCCGGTTGTAGGATATTTAAAATCAATTGATTTATTCGTAACGCAGCATGATGCCAGCAAATCCATATTATATTCTGTAACGAGGGTTCTGACACCATTGATCTTAAGCTCTACCTTTTTGCCACCGGTAGCTGACAGTGAAAATCCATCTGCAACGTAAATATCGTTTTCAGTGAGATTCACGCCATAATATTTGTCGAAATCATTTATCGTGTAAGACCTGTCAAAACGGTACCAGACAACTTTAGTGCTTGAAGGCTTAATTACAAAATCTCTCGTAATATCCAGGCACTGCTTGGCTCCATATGCCTTATCGGTATTTGTTGGATTTTTTCCCGACGATTCAAACAAATTGATAGAAGATCCGTTCAAATTGATATCTGTGTTGGTATCGTTATAAAGCTCGAGGAATTTAAATTCGTTTTCAACCGTTTCTCCCGCCCCATTAATAATATTGTTGTTTAAAGCGCAAATCTCGGAAACCAAAACCGGGGTAACGACTGTATACCCGAAATCTACATATTCAACACCGTTTTTCTTTCCCGATACCCTTACGTAAATACGCTGGTTGACCGTATCCGTTGATAAATTAACACCAGTTGTAATGCTTTCGTTAGGTTTTATACTGTCAAACGTCCTGGATTCGATAGGAACTGGTATATTCGCCGAAGCAATAACCGCAGGATCTCTTTCGGCTTCGGGTTTTGCCATTTCAGCTGTATATGCTGCAAGATCACTGCTGAGCACTAACTCTGCGTCAGGTACTTCCGGCTTATCGTTGCCGCGATAGAAGTCCATTCTTACATCTGTCAGCGTTTGGGTATCAATATTTTTGACTGTAGTAAACACTGTGTGCGGCTTAGATATATCGGAAGACTGTCCGCTTTCAAAACCGGTTATAGTAAGCCCACCTGTACGTTCCACCCATATCGGCGCTGATACTGTCTGGTTTATTCCGGTTCTTACAAATTTTGCGATATAGTATTTATACTGCGGTGGAAGCGTAAAGTGTGCGATAGCTTTTCCGTCAGTTAAATCTCCAGCTGTATACGTCTTTTTGTAGACGATTGTTGAATCTTCCGATACTATGACGAGATCTCCTCCATTTACGGATTTTCCGTCTTTACAGAATACTTCAATATCGAAGTTCAGGCTGGTCGGATCTTTAAGCCTTGACCCCATCCACTCGCCGTTAATTTTATAGTTAATAGCCGTATTCCCATCACCGGAAATATAACACCGATTTCTCCTCCACGCTTCCACAAGATTATCGTGCGTTAGGGATGGGGCTATCGTTACCCCAATGCGCGGGTCTGAAGTCGTCCACTTTTTCTGGTGATTATCTTCGTTCGATGACGGCGAAACATGCCACCCTTTTGTCAGCGCGCGGTAATAATCCTGTTCAGTACTGTTTGGAACGTATTCAAAAAATACTATTTTCCCATCATAAGCAGGATTATAACGTCCAAAGTCGTCAAAAACTCCCCATCTGATATTCGGATGATTGAACTGCCCGACTGCATCTGGATCAGAAATAAGTTTTTCATAAAAATCACTCAGGTTAATCTGCGTTGTGCTCTCGACCCACTTTGTAACGTTGAGAGCATTGAAATGACCCTGCCAGCCTTCCGCTGATCCCCATGACATTTCCCAGCCGTGGAAGTTGATAAAGCCGTTAGGTCCTGGATTGTAGAATTCCTTCATGCGCTCAACCTGTGACAAAAACTTAAGTTCAGACATCGAGGTATTATGGTCTGTTACTGAGAAATAATCGACGCCGCCCTTATCGCGTGCATATGTATAAGCCTCTTCCGGAGTTCCCTGCCCATCCGAGTCCACAGTGTGACTGTGCAGTTCTCCCTTATAGTGATTCATCTTACTGCTGTCGCCGACATAAAAATACGTATATTGCTTTGTTTCTTTCGGAACGAAAGGAACATTTCTGTTGCCCTCGTTATCAAGTACATACAACTCGGCGACATATGTACCATCAGCATATGGTGTCGGCGACCCGTAACTCAATAAGTAGCCTCTGTCCTGCGTTCTGATGTTTGCACTTGGCGTCACATCAAATTCTTTTTGTCTTAAGAGACTGGAATCTACGACTCCGTTTTTTGTTACCTTATCTTCAGGCGCTATATAAAGCCTGATTGAAGATTTGTCAATACCTGAGCTGTCCTCAAATGACATGCTGAATGTAGGATATTTGGAGAATTCATAATAATAGTACGGCTCAGGTTTATAGGTCAGTATCCGTGGTCCGATAGTATCTTTAAAATTCACTTTGAAAGGTGTGCCATTAACATCATTTAACGTCACAAAATGCAGTCCGTCCGATGCTTCAAAGTAAAATTCAAGAGAATCGGTGTATTTTATGAAATAGTCAGGAACTGTAAACTCGTAATAGTTTGGTTCACCGTATACAGGCGTAAGGTTTGCCTCGACCCATCCGTCTTTTGTTGCATAGGTATGACTGCTTGACGTGTATGTTTTAAACCATACCGCACTGTAACGAAGGTCGCACTCATCAATAATCTTGACTTTAATCCGGTAATCACCGGTGTCTATCTTATCAATATCTTTATTCTGGTATATGATTAGCGGTGAAGAAACATCGTTATAGTTGATTTTTTTCTGACGGTAGTCAATAGTACCCGGGGATGGCGTAACGACCTGATCAAGCTTAGTAAGGTTGTTTGTGCCGTCACTTGGCGGGCCATAGGTTACAGACATTGCTGCAGTGGCATTGTTATAACCCTTATCAGTTTCATCGTTATACGTCAGCTGGCAGATATATTCATTCTTTGGCGCGTTATATTTCGCAAGACGCAAAATCTTTTCGCCAGTATTGTGAAGGCTGTGATACCCTGGATTTTTAGAACTATTAGCAGGAAATTCTACTACAGGCACAGTGGATTTACCGATATTCATCTTATCTTTGAAACTCTGTATGGTCATTTCATTTTCTTCAGAGTATGCGGTGACA
The DNA here is from genome assembly GCA_030706585.1 of Bacteroidota bacterium. Lineage (GTDB taxonomy): Bacteria > Bacteroidota > Bacteroidia > Bacteroidales > UBA7332 > CAXXIC01. The sequence continues at coordinate 1,772 of JAUZOF010000211.1, read as the reverse complement.
AACCACAAAATCGCCACTTCGCCCGGATAGAGTATGCAGTCAGTCGGGATACGGTTGCTGCGGTCTGACTCAAGACTCACAAGGGGCTGTGTATCGTAGTCGACACGGTAATCATGTAGATTAAGAGGATAATCACCCGTATTGAGCAGCTCAACAAACTCACAGTCGTCAAGGCTTGCAGGATTTGCAAGTACTTCCGTCATGATAAGTTCGGGTGTCGGAGAAGCAACACTTATATTGGTTGTATATAACTTTGATTTGTCTGAAGGTGCCCTGGTATCACCTGACATAATATAATAACTTACGCTCTTGTTGTTTTTAAGCTCACCTTTTGGGATCTTAGCAGTATATATGTTCGTATAAACGCTTCCTGTTTGGGTTGAACTTTTCTTAGACATTTCAAGAGTTTTAGAGGGCGGATTATTGTTAAATCCATAAACAAGGCTTAATGTTGATGGTGAATTTTTATCCGTTGCCACTGCAGTTACCTCAAGGTCCTGAGAATCAATAGCCTTTTTCATCGGTGAATGTATGATCTGTCCATCGATGGAAAGCGATGCATTGATTGGGACAATATCAAAACACAGATCATGTTTTGTAACATTCTGATAGGGATAGTTTCCTGATCCTGCGGGAATCTCACCCCCCAGAGTATCAGCAAGAGTCAGCGTGTAATTATATCGTTTCTGTTCTTTGAGTTCACCCGGCGTGTAATAGATTTTTGTATCTGTTATTATCGCTTGGCTTGTTACGTCCCTTCCTTCAAAGTTTAGATTTATTTTGCTTTTATCTATGCCTGATGAGTCTTTGTACTCTATAACTATTTGACCGTTAAACGACCCCTCAATTTGCGCACCGTTTTCCGGATACTGTGAGATAATTCTCGGTCCCGAAACATCTCCGATTTTCTGGATATATGGATCATATCCGCACCCGACAGGACTTATCTCATAATTCGTGCCGTCAGACGCAACAAAGTAGTAGCTTATGCTCTGCGCAGATTCAAGCTCTGCAACCGGCATTTCACCGGTGAAATAATCCGTTGAACCCTCTCTCTTTAAATAAACAGGTCTATAAAATTTCTGATAATTTGTCTTATAGTATGCGATAACATATTGTGTATCGGCATCTTTAACCTGTATTCTAAATTCAGACTGGTCTTTTTCCCTATAATCGGAATCTTTAGTATATATGATATTAGGTTTGGTATCATCGCCTTTGACCGTCTGCTCGGGTATCAGTTGTCCTGGGCTTGGATTGGCATTAAAATCTAACAATACTGATTCAATGTTATTTGCAGGATCAAACCCCGGGAAAAACAGATATTCATTTGAACATGAGTCGGTGTTTTCAAGTACATTGCCCGTCAGATTATCATTATAGTTGTAGCATGCCCTTGAAATCTCTTTATTGACACGCTTATCAAAAACCGATACACCTCTTCTTTCGTCTGCGCTGTTTGCAAAGCCTGATGCACCCGAAATTGCCGAGCCGTCTGAATCTTTATAATAAGGAGCAACAACCCGGCAATTTACATCTGCCTGCGGAACGCCGTAGGTTGAGAAGAAACTCTCCCAAAGCTCAGCTTTTTGCTGCTCGGTAGTATATTTAAGTGATTCTGTAAATGTAGCTTTGTTATAAAAGAAGTAGACAAACGGCTTGCCTGGTTTCAATATTTTAGAAGCATTATCTTCAAAATATAGTGGATTGACATAATAGGCGGATGATGTGATGCTTGGATAGATGCGAAGTTCTATATCGCTAATCGGGAT
>JAUZOF010000210.1 GCA_030706585.1 Bacteroidota bacterium | reverse complement strand
GCTGCTTCTTCGGCTTTGTAGCCTTGAGCGAGCAAGGCGGTAAGGATGCCGGTAAGTACATCTCCCGAACCTGCCGTTGCCATGCCCGGATTACCGGTGCTGTTGAAAATCAGGTTGCGGTCAGGAGTCGCAATAAGCGTGTAAGCTCCTTTGAGGATGATAGTCACATTCATCTGACGGGCAGCATTTTGGGCTTTGGCAATGCGGTCGTAAGAATATTTACTTTGGCCGAAGATGCGTTCAAACTCCTTCACGTGAGGCGTAAGAATACTGTTTGCCGGAATTTGCTGCAATAACTCTTTCTGGTTGGCAATGATGTTGAGGGCATCAGCATCGATAATCATCGGTTTCTGGCACTCGCTGAGCAGTTTGCGCAACATCAGTGAGACGTCACTGCGGGTAGAAATGCCCGGTCCGACAGCTACCACATCGAAATTATCCGGGATGGAAACTTCGGTAACCAGTTCATTCGATTTATCTGCCAGGAAAATAGCTTCGGGGACAGCCGTTTGCAATACCGGGCAGTTATGGGCAGCGCTTTGTACAGTCAACAATCCTGCACCTGAACGTAATGCCGCTTTCGCTGCCAGAACCGCTGCACCGGCCATACCGTAACGCCCCGATACAAGTAGAGCATGTCCGTATCTTCCCTTGTGGGCAAATTTCTCCCGTTTTTTCAATAACGGTTTTACATCTTCCAGCTCCTGAAAGTAGAGGTTACTTGGCGTTTGCTCAATGGCCTCGGGATGAAGCTGGATGTCAAGGACCTTCCATTCGCCCACATAAGCCTGATTTTCACTCAGGAAGAAGGCCAGTTTGGGAAACTGAAGGCTAAGTGTAAGGTTGGCTTTTACAATAACCGGCTCATCAGCCTGGATATTCTCCTCACCGGCCATTCCCGAAGGAATATCGATAGAGACAACGTACCCCTGGGAGCTGTTGATAAAGTTGACTACAGCCGCAAATCCGCCTTCCAGCGGACGATTCAATCCTGAACCGAAAAGTCCGTCCACAAGAATACTATTGTCTGTGATTACCGGTTTTTCGAATTCGCTGCGGATTTCGTAAATGGTCTCCGGGAATTCTGCGAAGAGACGGTCCCGGTTGGCTTCACATTCCGGTGTCAGCGCTTTGTTTGTGCTGGCCGGATTGAACAGATAGGTTACCACTTCATAGCCTGCATGAAGCAGCAAGCGGGCTAATGCCATCGCATCGCCCCCGTTATTTCCCTGTCCGGCAAAGATAAAGACCTCCTTATCCCGGGAAAAGCGGGTGGTGAATTCGTGGAAAAGCGCTTGAGCTGCCCGTTCCATCAGGTCAAGGGATGAGATCGGTTCGTGTTCGATGGTGTATTGGTCGAGTTGACGAATAATATTGGTTGAGAAGAATTTCATATTGCAAGATGTTTGTAATTGATAATTGTTGAATGTGGTTATTCGGAACGCAAATTTACAAAAACATACTGCGCTTGGATAAGCCGGAGTCTGTTTTTCCTGAAAATCAGTATTTGTCTAAACTTAAATTAGATGTAAACGGGCCGTATGTGCCTGATTTATGGATATAAATGTGTATTTTTGCAGCCTAAAATCCAAAAGGAGAGGGGTGTTGCGCCTCTGAGCACCAATTCGGTATTAGTTAACAGTCGGTTATGAGCACTATTCAGGTCAAAGACAAAACCTTCACGACTTATCTAAGCAGTGAAAAGATACAAAGCCGTATTGCAGAACTGGCTGAGACGATCAATCGCGACTATGCCGGTAAAAAGCCGCTGTTGCTTTGCGTGCTCAATGGTGCTTTTATGTTTGCTGCCGATCTGATGAAGCGGTTGACCATCGAATGCGAAATTTCATTTGTAAGGGTAAAATCCTACGAGGGAACGCTATCGACGGGGGAAGTGAAAGAGTTGCTCGGCCTGACTGAAGATATTGCAAACCGTGATGTGATTCTGGTTGAAGATATTGTGGATACGGGACACACACTCTCGTTACTGCTGAAAGATTTGCAATCTCGAAAACCGGCTTCGTTGCGGACAGCCATTTTGCTCCATAAACCGGAATCGGTAAAAGTCCCTTTGACCCTCGATTATGTGGCATTTGAAATTCCCAACGATTTTATCGTGGGCTACGGGCTTGATTACGATGGGTTTGGCCGCAACCTGAATGACATTTATGTAATTTGTTAATATAACTCGAAATGTTGAATATTGTAATTTTTGGAGCTCCGGGTTCTGGTAAAGGTACTCAGAGTGACTTGTTGAAAGAGAAGTACAGTTTGTTCCACATCTCAACGGGAGATGTTTTAAGAGCTGAAATCAAAAATCAAACCGAACTGGGTAAAACAGCAGAAGGCTATATCTCAAAAGGCCAGCTGGTACCTGACGCTTTGATTATCGATATGTTGGCCGGTGTATTGGACAGCAACAAAGATTCTAAAGGTGTTATCTTCGACGGATTCCCACGCACATTGCCACAGGCAGTTGCATTGAAAGAGATGTTGAACGCTCGCGGAACGGATGTTTCTGCAGTTGTTGCATTGGAAGTTGAGGAAGCGGAACTGATCGATCGTCTGTTGAAACGCGGACAAATTTCTGGTCGTTCGGATGATAACTTCGAAACAATCAAAAGTCGTTTGGACGTTTACAACAACCAGACTTCTCCACTGATCAACCACTACAAAGAAGAAGGCAAATACAAAGGCATCCACGGAATGGGATCAATCGACGATATCTTCGGTCGTATCTCTGACGTGATTGAAGCTATCTAATATTTCTTTTGTCGGGAAGCAATAACGCGACTGAACAAGTTGTTTCAACGTGCGATATTGCTTCCTGATTTTTTCAAACCTAACAGGTTTTCAAAACCTGTTAGGTTTAATATCATTCGTAACACAGTAAACATGGATTCAAATTTTGTCGATTACGTAAAAATCTATTGTCGTTCAGGAAAAGGAGGAAGAGGCTCTACCCACCTGCACCGTGAGAAATTCGTAGCCAAGGGTGGCCCCGATGGCGGTGATGGCGGTCGTGGCGGTCACGTAATTTTGCGGGCAAACCGTAATTACTGGACTCTGATTCACCTGAAATATCAACGGCACGTGTTTGCCGGACATGGAGAATCGGGTGCAGGAGACCGTTGTACCGGAAAGGACGGAGAGGATAGAGTAATCGAAGTGCCATGCGGAACTGTGGTTTACGATGCCGATACCGGTGAGTTTATCTGTGACGTTATGGATGACGGTCAGGAGGTAGTCTTACTGAAAGGTGGTCGCGGTGGTCAGGGTAACTGGCACTTCCGTACGGCAACCAACCAAACACCGCGTTTCTCGCAGCCGGGTGAGCCTGCTATCGAACGTGCCGTTATTCTGGAATTGAAATTGTTGGCCGACGTTGGTCTGGTCGGATTCCCGAATGCCGGTAAGTCCACACTGCTATCTGTAGTGTCTGCGGCTAAACCAAAGATTGCGGATTACGCTTTTACCACACTGGTGCCTAACCTGGGAATCGTTTCATACCGTGACAACCGATCGTTTGTGATGGCTGATATTCCGGGTATTATCGAAGGCGCTTCAGAAGGAAAAGGTCTTGGATTGCGCTTCCTTCGCCACATTGAGCGTAACTCGGTGCTGCTCTTTATGGTGCCTGCCGATGCCAAAGATATCCACGAAGAGTTTCGCATTCTGCTCCGCGAATTGCAGAACTACAATCCGGAATTGATGGACAAGCAACGTCTGCTGGCCATTACCAAATCGGATATGCTTGATGAGGAGCTTATTGCTGAGATAAAGAAAGATTTGCCCGACATCCCTGTTGTATTTATTTCATCGATTGTGGGGCTTGGCATTCAGGAGCTGAAAGACATGATCTGGAAAGAGCTTAATAGTGAAGCTCCTAAAGCAGCTGCGATGACTCACCGTAATCTTGAAATCAGAAAACGTGAAGTTGAGATGGATGATGAGGATGCCGATTGGGATGAGTTTGACGATGACGATGAATTTGAACAAGACTATGATGAACTCGACTGGGAAGATGAAGAATAGTCCCGAACTGCTTCGTTTTCCTTCTCTTGAAAAATATACCGGAATGACCCACTTCGTGACCACGCGTCACGGAGGGGTGAGTACCGGCAAATATGACTCCTTTAGCCTAGGGCTCTTCTCCGGGGACAATCCCGATTCCGTTGCCCAAAACCGCACAATTCTTTGCAATGCCATTGGCATTTCTTCCGATAAACTTTTTATTCCTTACCAAACTCACAGTGATCTGATTTGTGTCATCGACGAGGATTTTATTTTGCTGAATGAAATTCAACAGATGCAATTACTCAACGGTGTGGATGCACTTATTACTAACCAGAGCGGTATCTGCATTGGGGTGACGACTGCCGATTGTGTTCCCGTATTGATTTATGATCCTGTAAAAAAGGTAGCCGGAGTGGCTCATGCCGGATGGCGGGGGACAGTAGCCCGAATCGCAGGAAAGACAGTCAGCCTGATGTCAGAGAGATTCGGCTGTAATCCACAGGATTTAATAGCTGCGATTGGCCCTTCTATCGGTCCCGATGCCTTTGAAGTGGGAGCAGATGTGGCAGATGAATTCCGCCGGAACGGATTTGCCCAGACCATTCTTTCCTGTAACCACAAACCGCATATCGACCTCTGGCAGGCTAATCAACAGGATTTGCTGGAAGCCGGAGTACAACCGCAGCATATTGAGATTGCCGGTATCTGCACCTTTACCGAACATGAACGCTTCTTTTCTGCCCGTAGATTGGGGGTCAAGTCAGGGCGATTGGTGACGGGAATAGCGATGCGATAATATCCTATTTAGCAGTACCCTAACGGGTACAGCGGTTTTTAACCGCTGATAAAAGAAAAATGAGCGTTTGTATATCGACGACCTACAGCCTAAAAATAATAATAGGACTGAAATGATGTCGTATTAATATGGCATTCTTTTTCCCCTAAATACTCTGTTCTATCAAAATTAAGGGTTCTATTCATTACGCGTCAAGCGGCCTGAAGCCGCTGAACGCTTACTCCCGCACACCGTGCTGCGGCTTCATTAAGCCGCGCGGATTGTCAAAAAGAAAGAATTTACAGTCCAGCCCTTTTAAAGTCAAATAGACTGTTTAATGGTTTGTATGGGTATAATTATCTTAGCCTGGACCTTCCATAATTGTTTAGCCACGAATTAACTTCGTTGATCTTCGATTCACGAATAAGAAAGCATCTTTTCTTTTCCAGTTTTGGAAAAGTATTTGTGATATTCGATATGTATTTAAACATGATTTCAGCAAGTTAACCTCTCTATATTCATTCGTGGATTCGTGGCTTACTATTTTGATTTATGTCCTGGTTGTCTGGTAGTGCGATTGTTTCTAAAAGACAGAAATAACCTTTGCGCTTCCCGCATACTTCACTTCTACCGGTTGACCTGTAACGCCTGTAGTCCCGAATTCAATTCCCACGCTTAAAATCAGAGAGACGCAATCCGGGATAGGCGTATTTGTGATTTTCGACCATGCGATCTCATGAGACTGTTCTTCAAATACGGAATGAGTAGAAAACCATTCACTTTTTACGCATAGAGACCCGCCATGCATTTCGGGGGTAATAGGTCCGTATTCGTCATGTCGGGTATTGTAGATTAAGTCGGAAACGTTTCCCATTACAACGTAAATCCGGAAAAAGGGTAATCCGCGATAGTTATTCAAATGAATATCCGTATTTAGGGCAGGGAAAGTCACTTTTGCTCCAGGCTCTTTCCGGTTAGTTTCCCAACTCAACGGAATCCGGAGAACACTGTCAAACGGGTTGGTCTTGTTCAGATTAAAACCTGCCAGGATATTTTTATGCTGTGATAATAACAGGCTTCGTTGTCCTGCCGGATTTTCGGCGTCGCACTTCTGGATGGTCTTTGTTAATGCATTCAGTGCTCCGGTGAACCCATAGTCTGCTAAATGGGTCAGATGGCGGATGCTATACCGGATGCCCGAGGTCATTTTAGTACAACCGCTCCACTCTTTATTGTTTTGGCGTACCTTCTCAAAGGCAGGGAGTTTCTTAATCTGCTTTTTGCTCGGACCGCCTTTTGTTCGTGCGATTATCTCATCACTTCCCCGCCTTGTATAGAGCGATATTCCCTTTAGATTTCCTGTCAAATGGGTTAATCCTTTTACTTTAGCCATAATATTGATTAAGTATTTGTCTGCAACAGCTCCGTAGCTCCTCCGGTGTTACTCCGGTGCTGCTCCAAATCACAAAGATATGTATTTGTCTCTTTTATTTTATTTGTTATTCATATAAACCTTCTCTTTTTAAAGAAGAAATATATAAGGGATATATGAGAGATAAATAAGGGATATATAAGGTAAAATACCGAATCAGTAGCGGAGGAGAATCGGAGATGAATGGGAGGAGGATAGTCATATCGTTTTGATTTGTGAATATGAACTGAAGAGCAGAACTTGATATCAGAGCTCTATGTGTTATTTTCTCCGTTTTCTTTACTTTTTTGGCGCAAAAAAGTAACAAAAAAACATAGCCTAAAAAAACTCGCTCGCTCGCCCATAGATTATTTTACGGTATAGGTACATTAGTGGATGGGCTCCTCACTCTGCAGTTTTTAGGCGGTTTGGTATTTGTGTTTGTCCCTCCGGGCACGGTTACTTATCGTTTGCTGGTTGTGGAACATTCCCACCCGTTAGTTTTCTTCGAATAAGGAGACAAAAAATGAATCAATTTATCCCGTGCTTCTCCATCCGTTAAGCGGCAATAAGCCGCAGCCAGGTGTATAGCGCTAGCGTGCAGCGGCGTCATGCCGCTTGACGCGTAACTCATTAATCTATGTCGTTTAGTTAAGCATAACGCTGTAAGAGAAATACCGCATCAGTAGCGGAGGAGAATCGGAGATGAATGGGAGGCTCTAAATGAGCTAAGTAGGGGGTCAGGGCGCAAAACATGTGATTTGTCTGATAATAAGAAACCTCCACCGGAAGTTCCGATGGAGGTTTTTAGGTTTAAAAAACTAATACTTAGAATAATCTGATGATTCGTTTAACGACGCTTCCCTGGTCGGTACGAACTATACAGATGAAGATAGACTGGTTAGCTGCCAGGTCAGAGTCTAAGATCATGAAGGACTTAGTGACACCTGCTTCAAGACCGTCACCGACGTATGAAGTAATGAGTCGTCCTGAGACATCATAGATATCAACTCTTGCAGTACTAGAATTTACCGGTGACATTACCTGTACTTCGGTAAATGCCTTGAACGGGTTAGGAACAACCTGTACGGTGATATTTCCATTTTCTGTTGCAATGATTCCCGGAGCGTCAGATATTGACATAGCAGATTTTGCTGCCGGTGGGAAGAACATATACTTACATTCGTCCGCT